>JACCVK010000063.1 GCA_013698195.1 Actinomycetota bacterium
AGAGGAGGACGGTGCGCCTTCTCGGCCCGCTCGCGGCCGACCTGAGCGAGTGGCGCCTTGCCCGCGGCAGGCCGGACGACAGCGCGCTCGTCTTTCCGGGCAGAGAAGGCGGTGTCTGGAACGACGATGCGTGGCGCTACTGTCGCCGCCGCGTGTTCGCGCGAGCCGTCCACGCGGCAGGGCTCGAAGGAGCCGTCCGCCCGTACGACCTCCGGCACTCGTTCGTCTCGCTACTCCTCGCGGAAGGGGCCACGGTCGTCGAGGTCGCCCGTCAAGCCGGTCACTCACCGGCGATGACGCTCTCGACGTACGCGCATCTGTTCGAGGAACTCGAAGGCGCCGAGCGTCGCTCGGCGGAGGACGAGATCAGGCGCGCGAGGGAGGTCGTGCGAACCTCGCGTACCCGTTTTGTACCCGCGAGCACCACCACCCCACCCGGTGTCGCATCGAAAACACCTGCAAATCCCCTAAAGCCGACGCGCGGACTCGAACCGCGGACCCCTTCATTACGAGTGAAGTGCTCTACCAGCTGAGCTACGTCGGCGAAGGCTGACAGGGTACAACGGAGGCCGCCACAAGAGGCGCGCGGCGCTCGCCGCGTGGCACCCACGCGCCAGGAAGCGCTGCCGCCCGCGTTATGACGTTCCGAGAGCAGTCGGCATGCGGATCGCACGGACGACGCGGACGAAGAGCGCCTCGAACGCAAGCGACGGATTGAGGTTGAACTCTTCGAGCCCGCGCCAGAGCTCTCGCACCGCCTCAGCCGCCGCCAGGGACCCGTCTTCAAGCTCGAGCTGGACGTCCGCGCGCAGCTCCTCGAGTCGATCGGCGTGCACGGCGGCAGTCTCGGCGCCCGCGGCCACAACCATGAGATCGCGGTACCAGGCCTCCAACCCTTCGAGCGAGGCGAGCAACTCGTCACGTTCGGCTCCGCGGCCTGCCCGCCGGATGCGCTGGTCGGCCTCGCGCTCGGGAATCCCGAGGGGGTCGATCGTCTCCCGCTCGCGCACCCTCGTCTCGTCCGCGCGCTCAGCGGCGAAGCCGAGAACCGCCTCGGCCGCGCTTGCCGGCTCGAAGTCCGGGTCGAGATATGCCGCGCGGGCGATCTCGACGAGCGCCTCCCGGCGGCTTGCGGAGGCCGGATCGAGGAGGCGCCGTGCGCGGTCGAGTCGTCCCGAAGCGGCACGAGCGAGAGCTCGCACCTCAGCTTCGGAGCGCTCAGGATCCCTGGCCGCGATCCAGTCGCGCACGGCTCGCTCGGAGAGCCGCCTGAACGGCACGAGCTGACAACGCGAGAGGATCGTCGGAGGTAGCGGGCCGAGCTCGCTCGCGACGAGGATGATCACGGCGTACGACGGAGGCTCCTCCAGATCTTTGAGGAGCGCATCGGCGGCATCCTCGTTCATGCGATCGGCGTCCAGAACGAGATAGACACGACGGTCGGCCTCGAACGGGCGCATGTGCAGGTCGTGCCGCAGCGCACGCACGTCGTCGATGCGGATCATCTCGCCGAGTGGCTCGAGGACGTACAGGTCTGGATGCGTGCGGGTAGTCACGCGTCGTTCGTCGCCCAGGAGCGCCCCCGCGAACGCATATGCCGCCGTGCGCTTACCCACGCCGGGTGGGCCGTGCAGAAGGATCGCGTGTGCAGGACCTTCGGCAAGCGCGGCCTCGAGCAGGCGGCTCGCCTCCGGTTGCTCCGCGAGCTCAGCGAAGCGCTGCATAAACCTGCTCCGACAGCTCGTCGGCAGGTCGGGTCGCGTCGAGCTCCACGATGCGCTCGGGGAACCGCTCTGCGAGCTCGCGATAGCCGTCTTTTACCCGCGCGTGGAAGACATCGCTCTCGCTTTCCAGCCGGTCGTGCTCACGGGCGACCCGCTCCGATGCCGCGGCCGGATCCAGCACGAGAAGAAACGTGCGATCCGGCAGCAGGCCTTCCACGGCGGTCAGGTTGAGCTCGAGCACTCGCTCGAAACCCAGGCCGCGAGCGACGCCCTGATACGCGACGGACGAGTCCACGTAGCGGTCGCAGATGACCGACGCTCCGCCGGCGAGCGCGGGCTTGATCACCTCCTGCACCAGCTGCGCCCGCGAGGCCGCGTACAGCAGCGCCTCCGCCCAGGGCGCGACATGACCGCCGTGGAGGACGAGCGTGCGGACTTGCTCACCGAGCTCCGTACCTCCCGGCTCGCGGGTCGCGACGACCTGCTCGGCGTCCGCCTCGAGCCGCGCGCGCAGGAGCTCCACCTGAGTGCTCTTCCCCGAGCCGTCGAGGCCCTCGAAGGTGACGAACATCGGTCGCCAATCCTATGGCGGGCGAGAGAGCGGCGAGGCAGCTGCGCCAATCGATCCACACAGAGAGACCCGCCGGCGCGGCCCGCCCACCGTAGGATGCGGCGCTGTGCGGGCGCTGGTCACCGGAGGCGCGGGGTTCATCGGATCACACGTCGTGGACGCCCTTCTCGCCCGCGGTGACGACGTCACCGTCCTCGACTCGCTCGCGATCGGGACACGGGAGAACGTCAAGTCCGCCGCAGACCTGCTCGTTCGAGACATCCGAGAACCTCTCGACGACGTATTCGCCGAGATCGAGCCCGAAGCGATCTTCCATCTCGCCGCGCAGGCCGATGTGCGCGTCTCCGTCGAGCGCCCGGTCGAGGATGCAGAGACGAACGTGGTCGGGACGATCCGCGTGCTCGACGCCGCTCGCCGCCACGGCTCGGGTCAAGTCGTCTTCAGCTCCACCGGGGGGGCGATCTACGGCGAATGCGACGCCCCCGCGAAAGAGACGGACGCGGTCGCGCCGCTCTCCCCGTACGGAGCCGCGAAGCTTGCGGGCGAGGAGTACCTCCGCATGTTCAACCGTCTGTACGACCTGAACCACGTGTCGCTTCGGTACGGCAACGTGTACGGCCCGCGCCAGGACCCGCATGGAGAGGCCGGCGTTGTCGCGATCTTTCTCGGAGCTGCAAACGGCAACGAACAGCCCCGCATCTACGGTGACGGCAACCAGACGCGGGATTACGTGTACGTGGGCGACGTTGCCCGCGCCACTCTGGGCGCGCTCGGCCACGAGGGCGGCGTGTTCAACGTCGGGACGGGCCGCGAGACGTCCGTGACCTACCTGTGGGATCGCTGCCGGCAGGTCTCCGGATCCGAGCTCGACGCCGTCCCAGCTCCCGCCCGTCCGGGCGAGCTCGGACGCAGCGTGCTCGACCCCGCGCGTGCCGCCCGCGAGCTCGGCTTCCAGGCGATCGTCGAGCTCGACGAGGGGCTGCGCGCGACCTGGGACTGGATCCGCGCGAACCGGAAGGAGTAGCGCGGCAGCGGGCGAATCGATCGCCCGGTGGATCATCCGCTCCCCGCTCCTCCCGACGCTCTCATCCGTCCCTGGCGCACGGCCGCGGTCGTTGCCGCCGCGGTCGCGAGCATCGAGCTCGTGATCCTGCTCGCCATCGGCGGCGGCGCTCTCGTCAACCTGGTGTCGGATCGAGTGGAGCGAGCAGCCGTAAAGCGTGCGCTCACCACCCCCTCGCCCGAGCAGAAGAGCAGCGTCACTCGGCGGCCGACAGAGGTCGTGGCCAAGCTCCCGCGCACGAAGGTCCGGGTGCTCGTGCTCAACGGCAACGGACAACAAGGCGCAGCGGCGGTCGCAGCCGGCCGAGTCGAGCAGCGCGGCTACAGCATCGGCGGTGTCGCGAACGCCCCCCGCAGCAATTTCTCCCGCAGCATCGTCATGTACCGGCCCGGCTTCGTGGCCGAAGGCCGGCGGCTCGGACGCGATCTGGGCGTGAGGCAGGTCACGCCGCTCGACGGGATGCGCGCGCGCCAGCTCGAGGGCGCACACGTCGTGTACATCCTCGGCGCCTGAGCGCTCTCTACTGCTTGAGGCCTCGGAGGTGGAGGAACAGCGGTAGCCGCTGCCAGCGGCGACTGTGAGGTCTCGTGATCGCATGTTCCGGCAGTGCCGGCTCGCGTAGTCGCTCGATGACCAGCCCAGCATCGGCGATCGCTTCGCAGTACGCCTGGAGCGGCCGGTGGCCGCTGACGAAGTCGATCTCGAGACCGTCCCGCACGACGTTGTCGGCGTGGTACGACGGGTCGAGATACGAGTCGCTGACGACGAAAGAGCTCTCGGCTGTGTTTCCCTCGAAGCGGCCGGCCGAGTTGAGCGGATGGACGATCGCGATGCACAGCCTCCCTCCGGAAACGAGAACGCGACCCGCCTCGCGGATGGCGCGCTCGTAGTCGTCCATGTCCTGAAGCGACATGAAGGCGACCACGAGATCGAACTCGCCATCCCCGAACGGCAGCGCTGCCGCGTCTGCGAGATGCGTCTCGATCCCGGGGTCCGCGGCCCGCGCTGCTGCCAGCATCGTCGGCGATCGGTCGACCGCGACCACATGATGGCCCAGCTCGCTCAGATCACGCGAGAGACGCCCCTCGCCGCAACCGAGATCGAGCGTTCGACGTCCCGGCGGCGGAACCAGCCCGAGGAACAGATCGCGATGAAACTGCCAGTAGCTGTCGTGTCCGGGCTTCCGCGCCCAGGCGATGAATGCCGCGGCGTTGGCTTCCCACGCCGCACCGAGATCCGCGGTATCGAGTCGGGTGCGGATGAGCGGTCTGTCGGGAGGCTTCGTCACCGCGCTGAGAGTAGGACACATTCACGCCCGACAGGCTTCGTGGCCATCCCGGCCCGGCGCTAGTTTTGCCGGCTGTGACCACCGTCCGCTACTGCTCTGCGTGCGGGGCGGGCCTTCCCGTAGCACCTCCCGTCACCTGCGCCGCCTGCGGCACGAGCCACTGGTCGAACCCGAAGCCCTGCGCCAACGCAGTCATCGTGGAGCGACAGCGAGTGCTCCTCACCCAGCGCGCGCACTCGCCCTGGAAAGGCGCATGGTGTTCCCCCGGCGGCTTCTGCGAGCGCGGCGAGCATCCGATCGAGACCGTCGTGCGCGAGGCGCTCGAGGAAACCGGGTTCCGCATCCGCGTTACCGGCTACCTCGGAGTGTGGGTCGACGACTACGTCGACGGGCCGGATCACCGGGAGAACGAGGTCATCAACGTCGCGTACTACCTCGCTGAGACCATGGGCGAGGCTCGTGGTGACGTCGACCGCTCCGAGGTGAGCGACCTCGGCTGGTTCGGTTGGGACGAGCTTCCGTCTCCCCTCGCTCCGCCCGGAACGCTGGCGGCCGTGCTCCAGGCGGCCCGCAACGCCGGCTCGACGCCCTTGCTCGATCGTCCGCAGTAGCTGCGGTCAATCCGCCTCGCAGGCGCCTTTATTGACTGCCGCCCGCGCGACGTCGAGCTCGCCGCCCTTCACCCATTGGCTCCCCGCCGGATCAAGCGTGTACGCGTCGTTCAGGAATCGGTACGCAGCGCACAGGTTCCCCCGCACCTGGAACTCGTAGAGCCCGAGCGCCAGCCACGTCTCCGGGTTCTCCGGCTGGAGCCTGACGGCCTGCGCGTAGCGCTCCTCCGCGTCGGCGTAGCGTCTCTGGCGCTCGTCGATCCGCGCGAGAGCCCAAATCGGCTCGAACGCGAGCGGGTTGAAGGCTCGAGCGAGGCTTGCCCGGTCGCGCGCAGTCTCGAAGTCGTCTTCGCCGAGCGCTCGCGTGGAGCCCCGAACGCTCCGTTCGGCGATTCGAGGAGACGCGAACGACACGAGCACGACCAGCGCAACGAGGATCGCCGCGACCGCGACGAACGGCCTCCGCTTTGCCGCGTTGACCTCACGCCCCGCTCCAGCGAGCACGCCGATCGCAACCAGCGTCGGCGCGGTCACCGCAACGAAGTCCCAGGTGTAGTCGACTAGGGCGTGCGCCAGAAACGCGAGTGGCGCCGCAACGAGCGCAACGGCAGCGGCACGCTCGGCGCCCTCCAACCGCCGGACCGCGCCGACGCACACGCTCGCACCTGCGAGCACGAGCACGAGAAACAGGGCGAGCGCGACGAGACCCCCGTCCGAGAGCTGCTGCAAGGGAACGCTGTGCGGCTGGAGGACGCTTCGCACGTCGGCGCGCACGCGCTTGCGGGCAATCTCGAACGTGCCCGCGCCCGCACCGAACGGTGCATGCGCGGAATAGACGTCAACCGCCTCGTTCCACCAGCACCAGCGGTTGTTGAGGTTGAGCGAGCCAAGTCGGCTCGGATCGTTGACGACCTCGGAGCACGACGACCCGGTGACCTCCTCGTCGAGCCACGTCACCGGATTTCCGATCGCCACTGCGAGCGCGACGAGGCAGGCAGCTGCGGCGACGGCCGCGCTCGCGAGCAGCGCACGAACCGCGAGCTGCCTCCGCCCGTCATCGAGCCCACGCCGTATCCCAAGCAGGATGAGCGCAGCGACGAAGCCTGCTCCGACGACCGCCAGCAAGCCGAAAACCCTTCCGTCCGAGACGCGATCCGCTTCCAGCGCCCCGTCCTCGACGAGCGCCGGCCGCGTAAGAGCCCACGTCGCAACGAGCCCGGCGGGCACAACGGCGGCCGCCAGGAGCAGCCCGCCCTCGACACGCTCTCGGGACACAAGCAGCCAGAAGATGACGATCCCGATTCCCGCCACGACGCCGGCGCGCGAGAGTGTCAGCAGCAGCGCGAGCGTCGCCGCGTACGTGAGCAGACCCCCGGCGACGCGGACGAATGCGGGCCGGTTCCCGGTCGCGCCCAACCACAGCCCGAGCGCAAGACCCACGTCGGCAAGCAGCGCGAGCGCGTTCCAGTAGCCAACGGGCTCTTGCAAGCGGGCGATCCGCTCGGCATCAGGGCCGAGCGTGGGAAGCGCCTTCGTTGCCAGGGCCCACGTCAGCACGACCCCGGTAACGGTCGCCAGCAGGACCGCCGTTGTCCGCGCGGCTCTCGCTCCACCCGCGGCCGCGAGCACGACACCCAGACCGAGGAACACGACATAGGCAACGCCCCGGTTGAACGTCTCCCAGCTCCGATCTCCTGCGATCGACCACGCCACGGTCACTCCTGTCCACACCACGAGCAACCCGAGCGAAGCGACGACCGCGATCCCGGCGGCACCGAGGCGCGGGAGCGGAAGCACACCGAACGCGAACGCCAAGAGGAGCCCGACGAGGAGAACGAGTGCGGCACCGCCTACCAGGAGGACGCCGTCG
>JACCVK010000078.1 GCA_013698195.1 Actinomycetota bacterium
GGCTCCGCTGGCCGCCGTCTCGCTCGTGGTCTCGCCGGCGGCAAGCGTGCCGGGGAATGCAGCAGGGCCGCCGGCTATCGGCTCCGCACAGTACGTCGTGCGAGCTGACCCCCGGCTCTGCCCGTCGCCGCTCTGCGGCGGCTACTGGGTCACGCTCGCCAACCGGGCGCGCACGCGCTGCGGCGACGGCGCGCTTAGGCCGCGCTGTTACGTCGCGCGGGCGGTCGACGAGCACCGCCATCCGCTTTCAGCCGGCGTTCCCGAAGGCGCACTTGCGAGGGCGGCAATCGAGCCGTGGAAGTTCGAGAGCATCGGGGAGCTCGACGTTCTCGTCGTCGCCGATGTGCGAGCTCCGGCGGGTCGGGCCACGGACGCGCCGATCTACCGCGTGCGCGACACCGGGATCCGCTGCGTCCGCGCGCCCTGCTTCTTCATGCGCGCGTTCCGGCTCTCCGCTGGGTACCGCGTCACTGTCTCGGAGCTCGGGCTCGGACCGGCACGCTTGACCGCCGAGCAACTAGCTCAGGCTGAGGCCGCGCTGCAGACGACGAACGGCCTCTTCGTCGCCGGCGACATCGAGCGCGCCGCGGACGGCGGCAGGCGCCTCAGCGCACGGCGCGTGTACCTCAGGCCCTGACCGCCTCGCGGTTCAGCACGTCCCACGCCAAACGGACGTCGTCCTCGGTCGTCCGGAAGTTCCCGATCGCGAGCCGGAGCGCGTAGGCACCGGCGAGCTTCGTGTGCGAGAGGTAGACCTCGCCTGACGCATTCACGCGCTCGAGCAGTCGTTCGTTCTCCTCGTCCGAGGCGCGAAGTCGAAAGCAGACGAGCGAGAAGTGCCTGGGCGCGACGACCTCCCAGCGATCGTCGTCCCGCACCCAGGCTTCGAAGAGCGCGGCCAGGCGAACGTGCTCACGAATCCGCGCCTCGAGCCCGGAACGCCCGTAGCAACGGAGCACCGCCCACAGCTTGAGTGCGCGGAATCTCCGGCCCAGCACCTGGGTGTACTCGCTCAGGCTGCCGACCTCCTCGTCGACCCGGAGGTACTCAGGGACGAGGCTGAACGTGTCTCGGAAGACCTCGGGCCTTTGAGTCCAGAGCGTCGAGCAGTCGATCGGCACGCCGAGCCACTTGTGCGGGTTCACGACGATCGAGTCGGCTCGCTCCCAACCGGTGAAGTGGTGGCGAAGCTCGGGGCACACTGCCGCCGCTCCGGCGTAGGCCGCGTCGACGTGGAACCAGACACCTTCCTGCTCGCAGCGTTTTGCCATTGTCTCGACCGGATCGACCGAGGTCGATGACGTCGTCCCGATCGTGGCGATCGCGGCGCAGACGCCGTCGAGATCGAGCAAATCCGGTCGCAGCCGGAACTCGTCATCCACAGGCACCTTCCGCAGCTCGAGCTCCAACAGCTTCGCAGCCTTGTCCACGGACGAGTGCGCGTGCTCGGAGCAGACGACGACGCGAGCACCGGGTCGTGCCGCTCGCGCAGCCGCGAGCGCTACGAGCGTGCTCGTCGACGCGGTGTCCTCGATGTGTCCGTGCACGCCCGCTGGAAGCCCGAAGAGCTGGGCCAGCCAGTCGAGCGTCACCTCCTCGAGCTCCTGGAGCGCCGGCGAGGTACGCCAGAGAATTCCGAGCTGGTTCAGTCCTGCGATGAGAAGCTCGGCGAGGATCCCCGGCTCGGAGCCGGTGATCGCGAAGTACGCGAACCAGCGCGGGCTTTGCGAGTGCGTCAGGCCCGGGAGGAGAACCGCATCGAGGTCGTCGAGGATTGCCGAGAACGGCTCCGGTTCGTCTGGAGCGGACGCAGGCAGCGCAGCGCGGATCTCGCCCGGCACGACCTGAGGCAGGACCGGCAGCTCGTGGACGCGCTCCAGATACGACGCCACCCACTCGAGCGTGAGCGCCCCGTCCTCGCGAAAGCTCGTCAGTGCCGCCTCTTGCGCCGCGTCTTCTCGATCTCGGCCCAGGTCCGCGTGTTCAGCACCTGTTCTCTCGTGAGCCACGCGCGACGCGCTTGGCCGATTCCGAGCTCCGCATACCCGAGTGCGCCTGTCGAGTGCGCGTCGGTCGTGACCGGGACGAGGACGCCCGCCTCTCCGGCGAGCCGCGCGTGCGTATCGCGCATGTCGAGGCGGTCGGGTTGGGAGTTGATCTCGAGTGCCGTACCCGTCTCGGCTGCCCTCGTGACGACCTTCTCGACGTCCACGGTGGCGCCTTGGCGCTTCAACAGGCGGCGTCCCGTGAGATGTCCGATGCAGTCGACGTGCGGGTTCGAGATCGCCTCCAGAATTCGTTCTGTCGGATCGCGGTCGAACGAGGTGTGCAACGAGGCGACGACCCAGTCGAGCTCGGCGAGCGTCTCGTCCGCGACGTCGAGCGTCCCATCCGCACGGATGTTGACCTCGATTCCTCGCAGCACGCGAAACGGCTTCAAGCGCGTGTTCAGGGACTCGATCTCAGTCCACTGGAGCTCGAGTCGCCCGTCGCGCAGGTAGTGCGAGTGGTCGGTGAGGCAGAGGAACCGGTAGCCGCGTGCACGCGCGGCCGTTGCCATCTCCTCGATCGAGTTCTTCCCATCCGACGACCAGGTCGAGTGGCAGTGCATCTCACCTCGGAGCTGAGATAGCTCGACCAGGTCGGGAAGCTCGCGTTCGCGGGCGGCTACCAGCTCGACGCCGGTCTCCCGGAGCTCTGGCGGGACGTACGCATACCCGAGGTACTCGTAGAGCTCCTCCTCGCTCGCATGCGTGACGACCTCGTCCGCATCCTCGATGGTCACGCCGTACTCCGAGATCGACAGCCCGCGCCGCTGCGCCTGCTCGCGGAGCGCGATGTTGTGATCCTTCGAGCCCGTGAAGTG
>JACCVK010000084.1 GCA_013698195.1 Actinomycetota bacterium
ACGACAACATCTATCGCGCGCGAGCCGCGGAGGTTGTGACGAACGCCGGGAACTGGTCGCTGACCGTCTTCGCGATCTGCGGGGTCGCGAGCTGAGCTGAGGAGCATGTTGCCGACGGCGGACGCCCGCCGTTAGCTGAGGTTGTCGATCCATCGCGGCGGTGTAATCGGCCGCGTGCTTCGCGCACTCCTAGGTGCAGGTGCCACTGCCGTGCTTCTGGCCGTGGCACCGGCCACGGCTCGTGCGGCCGATACGCCGGCGACCGTGCGCGTGGGTGCGTACATCAACGACGTGCAGCAACTCGATCTGCAGAGCCACAGCTACCGGTCGACATGTACATGTGGTTCGAGTGGTGCGACGACTCGATCGACCCGTCGCGCACGTTCGAGTTCATGAACTCGTACGAGCTATGGGGCCATTTCCGGTCACTCGTCCGGCGGGGACCTACGCGACGAAGCTGCTGCTGCCGATCATCATCGTCCTCATCTCCGCCGGCTTGATGTTCGTCGTACGGCCCGACTTCGTCGAGGGCCGCATCGGCATCGGGATCACGGCGCTGCTTACGCTCGTCGCACTCCAGCTGACGACCAACTCCGCTCTCCCAGACGTCAACTACCTGCTCATGATGGACAAGATCTACATCGCCTCGTACGCGTTCATCGTCGTCAGCCTTGCGCTCGTCGCGCGAACGTCGTGGCTCGTCGGGGATCTCGGCCACGCGATTCGCTTCGACCGGCGCAGCTTGCTCCCTGGTGGCAACGAGCTACGTCGCTGTGCTCGCCGTGATCGTCGCCTTCCAGCTGGCCTAGCGTCCGACTACCGTTCACCGGATGACGAACGAGCCGAGCGCGCCGGCCCACTCGACCACTCGTGCGTCCGTGCGCCGCCTGCCGGGCGGAAACGAGACGGCCGACGTACTCGCGGTCGAGGAGCCGCTCGAGATCAGGATCGGCGGGGAGCCGGTTGCGGTGACCATGCGGACGCCCGGGCACGACGAGGAGCTTGCACTCGGCTTCTGCCTGACGGAGGGCATCACACCGGTCTCGGCTCGGGTTCCGGACGATCTCGCCGCTAACACAGTCGAGGTCGCTGCTCCGGGGTTCGACGCCGAGCGGCTGCGACGGAACTTCTACACCTCGTCCTCGTGCGGGGTGTGTGGAAAGGGCGCGATCGAGGCCATCGGCGTCTCGGCGCCGCGGATCGAGAGCTCGCTCGAGGTTGGCCACGCGCTCGTCGCCTCTCTTCCTGAGAAGCTGCGCGGCGCGCAGGAAGGGTTCGCCGCGACGGGCGGACTGCACGCGACGGGGCTCTTCACCGCAGAAGGCGAGCTCGAGTGCGTACGCGAGGACGTTGGCCGCCACAACGCGATGGACAAGGTGGTCGGCTGGGCAGCGCGTGCGGGGTTGCTCCCACTCAGCGAGCGCATCCTCTGCGTGAGCGGACGGTTGTCGTTCGAGCTCGTGCAGAAGGCATCCGTCGCGGGTAGCCCGATCCTCGTGGCCGTGGGGGCGCCGTCGTCTCTCGCGGTGGAGCTCGCGGAGGATCGCGGTATCACGCTGTGCGGGTTCGTCCGCGAGGGCCGAGTTACGGTCTACACCGAGCCGTGGCGGATCGTCTAGCGGTCACGGGAATCCTGCTCCTCGGGGGCGCATCGTCTCGCTTCGGTTCGCCCAAGGCGCTTGCGCGCTTCCGCGGCGAGACTCTGGCGGAGCGCGCTCATCGACTGCTCACGGAGGTCTGTGACGAGGTAATCGCGGTCGGCAAGGAGGCGGACTCCCTCGACGTACCGTTCCCGGTGCTCGACGACGGCGTCGAGGAGCGTGCTTCCGTCTACGGCGTCGTCGCTGGACTGCGCGCGGCCGCGCATGAGACGTGCATCGTCCTGCCGGTCGATTGCCCGCGCCTGACACCGGAGCTGCTTCGCCGCCTCGTCGAGGCCAAGGCGGTGCCCCAGACCGGGCCCTTACCGGGCGTCTACGAAAGGACGATGCTCGCCGAGCTCGAGCAGCGCATCTCGCGCGGTGAGCTGTCCTTGCGCGGTGTCAACGGGCTGGTTCTCGATCTGGACGAGGCGCTGCTCGTGAACGCGAACACACGGATGGAGCTGATGGCGACGGCGGTCGCGGACTGGGCGTCCGAGCGCGAGGACATCAAGGCGCTCCTGCTCGTCGGCTCTCAGGCACGAACGGATGCGCCCGCCGACCGCTGGTCCGATCTCGACCTGATCTTCCTCGTCGAGGATCCGGGGCGGTATACGGAGGACGCCTCGTGGGTGCACGAGTTCGGCGCACCACTCGTCACGTTCCTCGAAGCGACACCTGACGGCCATTGGGAGCGGCGTGTGCTCTTCGAGACGGGAGAGGACGTCGACTTCGTCTTGTTTCCGGCCGCGATCGTGGAGCGGCTGGACCAGAGCGCGGGCGCGGCGGATCTCTTGGCCCGCGGGTATCGCGTCTTGATCGACCGGATCGGGCTCGGCGACTCGTTCGCTCGACTGGCCGCGAAGCCGGGTCCGCGTGTCGACCCGAGCCAGCACGAGCTCACGGAGCTTGCGAGCGACTTCTGGTACCACGCGCTTTGGATCTCCAAGAAGTTGCGGCGGGGCGAGGTCTACACCGCGGTCGACTGCCTCGACGGGTATTTGAAATCCCGATTCGTCACGCTGCTTTCGTGGCACGCCCGCGCCGTCGACCCGGCCGCGGACACCTGGCACGCCGGACGCTTCCTCGAGCGCTGGGCCGATCCCGGCGCGCTCGTCGCTCTCGAGTTTGCGTACGCGCGCTACAGCCTTCGCGAGGTGGCGTACGCCCTCTGGCAGAGCATCGATCTGTGGCAGGGCATAGAGAAGGAGACTGCCCGCCGGCTTGGTCTTGCGCTCGAGCTCGACCACGTCGAGCTCAGGCGGCGCGTCGCAGAGGTGGTGCCGGATCCACGCTGACCGTCCTCTGCAGATCGCCCTACCGGCTGCGGCCGGGCGCGGCAATACTGTTCCGACGTGACTCGCGCGCCTGCATTGATCGCGCTCGGACTCGTCGCGCTGGCGCTCTCGCTTCTTGCGGGTTGTGCAGGAGACGACGAGACCGTGACCGACACCGGCACGACGACGGGGCCGGCGGAGACGTCGACGGTGCGTGTCTATTGGCTTCGCGACGGCAAGGTCTGGCCGGTGGCTCGAGAGGTGGACTCGACGAGCGACTCAGGCGCCCTCATCTCGGAAGCGATCGACCAGCTACTGCTCGGCCCGACCGACGACGAGGTGTCGGAGCTCGGCTCGTCTACAGCGATCGCGAGCGACATCCACGAGCTGCCTGCGTCCGACGCGTCGGGCCGGGTGAGCATCGAGCTTCCAAGCCCGCAGCCGGAGGCGGCTCTTGCGCAGATCGTGTACACGCTCACCCAGTTTCCGGACGTCCGGTCCCTGGAGATCGACGCGCGGACGCTCACCCGGACCGACTTCGACGAGTACACACCTGCGATTCTCGTCGAGTCCCCGCTCGCCTTCGAAGAGGTGGAGAGCCCGCTCCGCGCGACCGGGACGGCGAACACCTTCGAGGCGAACTTCCAGTACGAGGTACTCGATCCGGACGGGGAGATCGTGACGCAGAACTTCGTGACGGCAACGTCCGGGAACGGAACACGCGGCACGTTCGACTTTACGACCGCGGACTTCACCGTGGCTGAGGACGGCGACGTCACGCTCATCGTCCTCGAGCTCTCGGCCGAGGACGGCTCGCGGATCAACGAGGTGGAGATCCCGCTCCGCATGTCGGAGGGCTAACGACATGGCGAAGACCGAGACAGCTTGGCGCTGCTCTCAGTGCGGCGCGATCAACGAGCCGGGCTCCCGCGCTTGCCACAACTGCGGAAAGTGGCCGAGTCTGTTCGACCTCCAGGCGGGTGTTGAGGACGTGCCGGCGCGGTCGAATCAGGCCACCTTCGAGCCGGAGGTCTTCGAGACAGAGACGTATGAGGCGCCGCCATTCGAGACCGGCATGCCGGTCTCGGAGGAGACGTACGAGCCCGACGTCGACACCGACGAGGTGGATGAGCCTCGAAGCCGGTTCCCGCGCTGGATCGTGAGCGCGATCTGGATCGCGGGACTCGTCGTCTGGTTCATCGTGAATGCGCTCGCCGACCGCGGCTAGCGCTCGTGAACCGAGTTCTCCGGCGCCATCTGGCCCTCGTCGTCGACGTCGGGCAACCCGGAGTCGGGGACACGCTCGACCTCCGGCTCGTCCTGCGGTGGAAGCTGCTCCGGAGACTTCGACCCGGGGATGCCCGGGTCCTGAGGCAGGTCAGGATCCGGCCGCTCAGATTCAGCGCTCATAGACGACCTCCCCGCTCGCGACCTTGACCACTTCGCCGTGTCCGACTGCGATCTCGAGTTTGCCGTCGCGATCGATCTTCACGGCGACGCCGCTCGTGCCATTCACGCTGACCTGCCGCCCACGGAGGAAGTCTCGCGGTGCGAGGCCCTCGTAGACGGCGTCGAGACCGTTGCCGAGCCACTCTGTGTAGCGAAGTTCGAGGTCGGTGAGGAGCGAGGCGAGAAGCTCGCCGCGATCCCACTCGCGCCCCGTGAGCGAGCGCAAAGACCCGGCCCGCTCGGGAAGCTGTTCGCTTCGCTGATTGACGTTGACCCCAATCCCGAGCACGACCGCGTCGTCGTAGGCCTCGGCAAGGCACCCCGCGACCTTGCGTCGCCTGAGCATGACGTCGTTCGGCCACTTCAGCTGTATGGCGAGGCCGGTCGAGCGCTCGAGCGTGTCGGCGACCGCGACGCCGGCGACGAGCGAGAGCTCGGGCGCCGCACGTTCCTGCGGCGGCTTCAGCAAGAGCGAGCACAGGAGGGCTGTTCCGGGCGGAGCCTCCCACGAGCGGCCGAGGCGCCCGCGGCCCGCGGTCTGGTGATCCGCGACTGCGAGCGCGCCCTCCGGCATGGACACATCGAGGAGTGCTTGCGTCGACTCACAGGAGTCGACCTCGATTCGGGGCTCGCCGAGCACCTAGGGGATACTCGCGACCGGATCGCGGATCGCCTCGACGCGCACGGCGCTCACCTTGTACTCCGGCGTCCCGATGAGCGGGTCTCCGACGTCGTGCGTCAGCCAGTTCACCTTCTGGTCTGCGAAATGGAGCGCCATCCAGACGAGCCCTGGATAGACGCGCTCGGAGTAGTGCGCCTCTGCCTCGAGCGCTCCGCGGCGGGAGACGAGCCTCGCGAGCTGCCCATTGCCGATGCCGAGCGCGCCCGCGTCGTCAGCGTGGATCTCGAAGAACGGTTGCTCCTGCTTGTCGGTGATGCCCGACTCGCGCATCGTCATGTTTGCCGAGTTGTAGTGGTAGAGCGTCCGCCCCGTCGTGAGGACGTAGGGATACTCCGAATCGGGCTCCTCG
>JACCVK010000088.1 GCA_013698195.1 Actinomycetota bacterium
GGGCCGACATCACATCGCGTGCGCGGCGCGGCTCGATGCCGGCGCCTGCCAACGCGGCGAGCACGTTCGCGCGTGCGGTGTCCAGCCCGCCTCGAACAATCGCCGATGCAGCGCCGGCATGTCCTCCGCCGCCGAGCGCCGCCGCGAGCGCGGACGCATCGAGCCGGTCGCTCCGGCTACGGACGACGATGAACACCCTCTCGTCCATCTCCACGAGCACGACGAGCGCGTGCGCGTCCGTCAGGCCGACGATCTTGTGCGCGAGGTTGGAGACACCGTCGACGTACTCGGGCCAACACACGGCCGCGAGCAGCACTTCTTCCCCTCCCGCGGCGACCGGCACGAGCGCCTCCATGAGGCCGTTCAGGAGCGCGCGCTCCTCTTCGGCGAGCGGTGTGTGCAGGTACTGGGCGATGAGATCCTGGCGCGCGCCGTGGCGTAGACACCAGCCCAGAGCGTCGACGTCGCGCTGGGTCGCCGTCCGATACGTAAGCGAGCCGGTGTCCTCGTGGATGCCGAGCGCGAACGCCGTTGCCTCGAGCACCGTCGGCTCGAGCTCGCGCTCCGCGAGGATTCCCACGAGCGTCGTCGTCAGCGCGCCGTCCGTCGAGAGCACCGAGGACTCGGGGTTTACCCACGCGGGAAGACGGTCGTCGTGATGGTCGAAGAGGACCTTCTCGACGCCGGGATCGAGCGCGACTTGCTCGAGGTCGCCCAGTCGAGAAGCCTCCGTCGCCTCGACGACGACCAAGCGCCGGATCGCGTCGAGCTCGAGACGACTCGTCTCGGCGACGGGACCAAGCTCGTCCGCGTGCAGGCGGTAGAAGTCCCGGACGTTCCGGTTCAGAGGGCCGATCGCAACGACCGCGGCCGGGTACAGACGGCGCGCGGCAAGCATCGCCGCGAAAGCGTCGAAGTCGGTGTTTCCATGTGTGGCGATGACCTCTGCGGCCCGCATGGGCTCATTGTGCCCCGGTGCTCAGAGAGCCGCGGCGAGCGCGATGCGGTAGCGAACCTCGCGAACGGCTGTGCCGAGCCATTCCTCGTCCTTGACGCCACCGTCCTCGTGCCAGCCTGCAAGCTCGTAGAAACGTCGCGTCCGCGGGTTGTCCTCGAGCACCCAGAGAATCGCTTCCTCGAATCCGCTCGCAGCGAGGAGCCCGAGGAGCGAGGACATAAGCGCGCGACCGACACCCTTCCCCCACGCCTCCGGGGCGACGTACAGCATGTAGAGCTCGCCGCACGTGTCGGGCTCATCGCGCGCGAGCCCGATGTGCGCGAAGCCCTCGAGCGTCCCATCGACCATGGCGACGATCGTGTTGGCACTGGGACTGGGACTCGCTGTCCCCTCATGCCAGCGCTTGGCTCGTTCCTCTCGTGTCGCGGTAAGGCCGGCGAGGGCCCCTGCCGGGAAGATGTGGGCGTACGCAGCCTGCCAGCTGCGGATGGTGACGTCCGCGATCCCCGTCGCGTCCGCTGGAGTCGCAGCTCGAACGACGACGTCAGACGTGCGCTATCGCCTCGATCTCGACCCTCGCCCCGCTCGGCAGCTGCGAGATGCCGATGGTCGAGCGCGCGGGCGGGCGATCGCCGACATGGCGCGCGTACACCTCGTTCATGCCGCCGAAGTCCGCGAGGTCGAGCAGGAAGACCGTGGTCTTCGCGAGCTTGTCGAGCCCGCTGCCAGCCGCGTCGAGGATCGCGGCGAGATTACGCATGACCTGCTCCGTCTGCTCCTCGACGGACGGACCTGCGAGCTCTCCGGTCTCGAGGCTGATGCCGAGCTGGCCTGCGACGAAGACGAGATCGCCGACCCGGATCGCCTGGTTGTACGGCGCCCCCTGGAACGGTCCCGGCGCCCTGTCGGTGCTGATGACGTCCTTCTCTGTCACGGAGCTCCTTTCGTCAGGGTTCAGCGCGCAGTCGCGCACGCTTGCGCGAGCGCCACGCCGAGAGCCTTGAAGATCGCCGAGAGAACGTGCTGCGAGTCCTCTCCTTCCATGAGACGCACATGGATGGTGAGGCCGGCGGCTTTCGCGAGGCTTCCGAGAAACGCCGCGGCGAGATCGGTTTGCAGGCCTCCTGCGCGCGTGGAGGTCAGGTCGGCGTTCGAGGCGACGAGCGGCTTTCCCGACGCTTCGACGACGACCATCGCCAGAGCCTCGTCCGCAGGGACGATTCCGACTCCCCGTCCCGGTGCATCCGGCGCAGCAAGGAGTGGCGCGAGCGCCTCGCCAAGCGCGGTTCCGGCCGCGCCAACCTCGGCCTCGGGTTCGTCGGGCGCGATCTCGAGCTCGAGCTCGAACCCGCCGATCTCTGCCAGCTCGGCGAGGAGATGGTCGAGGATCGCAACCCCGGTCGCGAGGCGTGTCGGTCCGTCGCCGACCGAGATGCGAGCCGCCGCTTCTCGATTCACCGAATTCCCCGGCTCATAGATCCGCCCGCTCGATGCTCGCACCGAGCGCGCGCAGCCTCTCGTCGATTCGCTCGTATCCGCGATCGATCTGCCGGATATTCCCGATCGTCGACCGGCCCTCGGCGCACAGCGCGGCGAGCACCATCGCCATCCCGGCTCTGATGTCCGGGCTCTCGAGGCGTT
>JACCVK010000105.1 GCA_013698195.1 Actinomycetota bacterium
CCGCCGTCTGCGGACACGGCCCGAGCGGGCGCAACGGTGGATTCTGCGAGACGCTCTGGGGGGACGTCGACACGTTGCGCGACCAGTCCGGCGTCTCGGCGGCGCTCGCGGTCTGCCGCGCGTCAGAAGACGCGGTGCGCGGAATCGGATCCTGGTGTCGCGACCACGATGTCGATGCCTGGTATCGCGAGGCCCCGATGCTCCAGGTCGCAACCACCGAGTCCCAGCTCGGATCGTGGGACGAGGAGGTGCGAGCGTGCGCCGACCTCGACGCGCCCGACGAGATCGTCGCTCTCGGAGCAGAGGAGACGCAGGCCCGCTGCGCGTCTCCCCTCTTCAAAGGAGCGGCGCTGTACCGCCTGAACGCGACCGTCCACCCCGCTCGTCTCGCTCTCGGCCTCCGCGAACGCCTACTCGAGCGCGGCGTTCGTATCCACGAGCGAACAGAAGTCACGAAGCTCGCCGCGGACGGCGTCCAGACGCGGACCGGTCGCGTCAGGGCAGGCGCCGTCGTCCTCGCCGTGAACTCCCAGGCGACGCGCTTTCCCGGCTACCGGCTCTCGCTAGCGGTCGCCTCGAGCCATATCGTCCTTACCGAGCCGGTACCGGACGTCATCGACGACCTCGGCTGGATCGGCGGCGAGGCGATCGTCGACAGCCGCACGCTCGTGCACTACATGCGGACGACGAGAGATGGGCGCATCGTCTTCGGCTGGGGCGGCGGCACGATGGGCTTCGGAGCTCGCGCCGCCGGGCGGCTCGAGCTGGATGCGACCGTGATCGAGCGCACGCGCGACAGCCTCGTTCGCTTCTTCCCGCAACTTCGAGGGCGAGCCGTCACACATGCATGGGGAGGCCCGATCGATGTCTCTCCGACACATCTCCCGATATTCGCTAGCCGCGGGAACATCCATCACGGCTTCGGCTTCACGGGCAACGGCGTGGGGCCGTCGTATCTGGGCGGCGAGATCCTCGCCCGGCTGGCGCTCGATCGGCGCGACGAGCGCACGTCGCTCGCCATCGTCGAGCCCGACCGCAAGCTCTTCCCTCCAGAGCCGTTTCGCTATGTCGGAGGCTCGCTCATCCGCCGCGCGCTCGTGCGGAAGGACCGCGCGGAGGACGCGGGACGGCCGACGGGTGCGCTGACCGCGCTCGTCGCATCGCTCCCCCGCCGGCTCGGGCTACGTCTTCCCCGCTGAGACGACAACTCCATGGTGCGGGCAGCCGTACCCACGAAGTGGTGCGAGCAGCACCGTGTCAGGAGCTCCCGAGTCGCAAACTTGCACGAGATGCTCGCGCTGCTCGCAACCAGCTACGGAGTAGGGCCGCGATTGCGGTCCTGCTCCAGGCACGCCAGATGCTCGAGCGGCGACGCTCGTGCAAGGTATCTGCCCTCTTTCTCGCCGTCTAGGTCGTCGGGTACGGCATCTGGCTCGTCTACGGCGTCGACATAGGAAGCGTTCCGCTGATGCTCGTCAACTCGATCGGGCTTGCCAGCGCGGCGGTCACGCTGGGCGTGGCGCTGGCGCTGCGCGGCGCGTTGCTCCGTCCGGCGACCTGGTCGAGCTGCTCGCTCGGGTGGGCGACGCACGAACACCGATAGTCGACGGCGACGGTGCTCAGGCGGCAATTGCCCGAACGGCAACCACGAGCAGCAGGGTCAACACCGCCACCACCGCGATTACGCCGCCGACTACCGAGATCGCCGCAAACGGCGTCGCCGGAGAACGTCCCGACTCGATCTCCTGCTCCTGACCGCGGGCAGTCCGGCGCCGTCCGAGGAAGCTCCACCCGAGGAACGTCAGCGGCACGGTGGGGATGAGCACGATGAAGACGATGATGAGCAGCTCTTTCAGCGAGTTGCTGACCGCGAGCCAGTTCGGGACGAGCATGGCGCAAGGATTCCCGAGACCCGAGCCGGTCAAACGAGAGTCCGCGCCTAGTGCTTCAGATGCCCCCGCTACCAACTCGGGGAGCCTGCCAGAGCCGCGCTAGGCTGGCCGTCCATGATTGCGGCCCTCGGCGGACTTGGTGCCGCGCTTGCCTGGGCCACGACCACGATCTGCGCAGCGCGCGCGGCAAGGCTGATCGGAGCTCCGTCCGTGCTGGCCGGGGTCATGCTCACCGGTCTCGTGGTGACGCTTCCGTGGGCGCTGATTGGAGGCGTGCCGGATGTAGACGGCACCGCAACCCTCTGGCTCGTCCTCGCCGGGATCGGCAATTGCGCGGGGCTCTTGCTCGTATACACGGGAGTCCGGATCGGCAAGGTCGGCGTCGTCGCCGCGATCGCTTCGACCGAGGGGGCGATCGCTGCGCTCATCGCGGTTGGAGCGGGAGAGCACCTTGCAGCGGGAACCGGCGCCGCGCTCGCCCTTGTCGCAGTCGGGACCGTGCTGGCCGGGTTACGTCGCGATTCGTCGAGCTCGGGTTCCTCGAACCGCGACCTCGAGGCCGCGCTCTTCGGCGCAGCTGCCGCGTTGTCGTTCGGAGTGAGCCTGTACGCGACCGGCCGCGTCGGCACGGAGTTGCCGGTTGCATGGGCGATCCTTCCGCCCCGTGTACTCGGCGTTGTGGCCATCGCAGTGCCGCTGGCGATCGCCGCGCGTCTGACGCTCACGCGCCGCGCCATGCCGTTCGTGCTCGCTGCGGGCGTCGCAGAAGTGGCCGGGTTTGTGTTCTTCGTGCTTGGCGCGCGACACGGGATCGCGATTACGGCGGTGCTCGCTTCCCAGTTCGGCGCTATCGCCGCGATCATGGCCGTCGTCCTATTCCGTGAACGCCTGACTCGGCTGCAGATCATCGGCATCGCGGCAATCGCAGTAGGCGTCGCGGTCATGAGCGCACTCCAGGCGTGATCGACGACAACGTCACCCGACGCTCGGCGGACGGTTAGCGCTCGACGGTCGAAAGACCTGACGCTTCGATCGCCTGCCGGGCGAGTGCATCGTCCTCCGGCCCCGGAAGACCGCTCACGCCGATTGCACCTACCCGGCGTGCGCCGTCGAAGGCAGCGACGCCGCCCTGGAAGAACGTGAACAACGGATCGAAACTCGCGCGTTCTACGGCGTCCTCCCGCGCCTTCAGCGCGAGGTCGGCTGTGGAGCGAGCGTCGCTGCGCGCCGCCGTGTACGCCTTCCGCTGCGCGTTGAGACGCGTGTCCGGCGCTGCGCCGTCCATCGTCGCCGCAGCGACGAGCTCACCGTGGTCGTCCGCAACGAAGACCGACACCGGTGCAGGAGCATTCTCCGCGACGAAACGAACCTGGACGAGCGCCTGCTCGAACCTCATCTGGTCATCTTGACTCCTCGGCGGCACAGGCGCAGTCGCCGGCGCGAGCACGCCGCGCGGTCGCCGGGCGGCGATAGGCTCACCAGCGTCGGCCGCGGACCGACGTCTTTCGCCCATGCGCGCCATCGTCATCGAGCAGCCGAACAACGTCGCGCTACGCGATGTCGAGACACCCGCGCCGGGCCTGGGTGAGGTTCGCGTCCGCAGCATCTGCGCCGGTGTGTGCCGCACCGACCTCGACATCGCCACCGGAGCACTCGACCCGAGGTGGGTGCGCTTCCCCGTCATTCCGGGGCACGAGTGGAGCGGCGTGGTCGACGAAGTCGGCGAGGGCGTCACCGGCATCGAGCCGGGCGAGCGCGTCGTGTGCGAAGGGAACATTCCCTGCCTGGCCTGCCCTCGCTGCCGCGCCGGCGACACGCACCTCTGCGCCAACTACGACGCCGTCGGCTTCACCCGTGGCGGCGGGTGGGGTGAGTTCGTCGTCGTCCCCGCCCGGATCCTGCACCGGCTTCCCGACCACGTCTCCTTCGAAGCTGCCGTCCTCGTGGAGCCCGGTGCCTGCGTGGTGAAGGCGCTCGAGCGCGCCCGGATCGAGCCGGCGGAAACGGTCGGGGTCATCGGCGTTGGTGCCATGGGCGCTCTCGCCATCCGGATCGCGCGCCTTCGCTCTCCCGCGACGATCGTCGCGTACGGCCTCCGGGAC
>JACCVK010000114.1 GCA_013698195.1 Actinomycetota bacterium
GGCGGTCGACGGTCCACGCGGCTCCGAGCCGGAGGGCGTTGCGGTCGAGGCGATGGAGGGATTCGCCGTTCTCCGCGCCTGCGCCCTCGCCGGGGTGCGTGCGATCGAGGTGCGCGCCGTATCGAACGACGTCGACGAACGTGATCGTGCCCGCTGGCAGATCCCGCTCGCCCTCGCCGCGCTCGACGCCGCGCTGCCGCGGCTGCTCGCCGTAGCTGCGAAGTAGCCTTCGCGGCCGCATGGCCGGGACACAGAAGCCGGGCGCACAGAAACCGGGAGCACGGAAGGCGAGAGCACGGCGGCCGAGAGCAACCCGCGAGCTGCCGCCGCCGCTCCCACCAGCGCAGCGAACCGTCGGCCAGCTCGTGGGCGAGGCGATCCGCGTGTACGGCCGGAGCTTCTGGAGATCGCTTGCGCTCGGCGTCCCCGTCGCAGTCGTGAACGGGATCGCTTGGGGCCTGTCTCGCGAGAGCGCCCTCGTGACGGCGAGCGCAGGAGCGCTGCTCGTCACGCTGAGCTATGTGGCGGCTTGCTCGATCGTCACAGGCGCACCGCTCCGCACCCGAAAAACACTTGTCGCATACCTGATCGGAGTGCTCGTCTTCATCCCGTTCCCGTTCCTCGCGACGGTGTTCGTCCTGCCGGGACTCGCCTGGCTCGCCCTCTTCGGGCTCGCGGTTCCCGCCGCGCTCGTGGAAGGACTCGGATTTCGGAACGCGTTCGTGCGCGGGTTTCGGCTCGCCAAAGCGGACTATGTGCACGTCCTCGGCGGGCTTGCGACCCTTGCGCTCGTCGTCTTCCTCACGCAGGCCGTCCTCTTCTTCGTCCTCCGCGAGTACGCGGAGAACACGCGCATTGCCGCGGCCACGCTCGCGTCGCTCGTCGTCTCGCCTCTGCTCTTCCTCGGTACGGGACTTCTCTACGGCGACCAGGCGGCTCGGCTAGGCTCGGCCGGCGAGCGACCAAAGGAGCGAGATGCCCACGTACCTGATGCTCACCACCCTGACCGAGAAGGGAGTCCAGACAATTCACGCCAACCCCGACCGACTGCGTGAGGTCAACCGTGACGTCGAGGAGATGGGCGCAAAGGTGCTCCACCAGTGGGCAGCGCTCGGGGCGTACGACTTCGTGAACATCGTCGAGGCCCCTGACGACGTGACGATTGCCAAGGTGTCGGTCGCCCTCGGTGCCCGCGGGAGCGCGAAGCTCGAGTCGCTGCCGCTGATCTCGGTAGACGACTTTCTCTCGACGCTGACGTAGCTCCGAGAGCGCCGGGAGTCAGAGCGCGAAGAACCCGGTCGCCCTCGCCTCGACCGAGAGCGGGCTCTGGGGTAGACCGGGTTGCGGCTCGAGGTTGTACTCGCGCGGGGCGACGTCGTTCGGCGTGTCCGGATGGAAGAGACTCGCCAGGAGCTGAATCTGCCGCCGCCCGGGGCCGAGCTCCCACTGTCCTCCCCCGTAGGCGGCGATTCCGTTCGCCTCGCAGTAGTCGTACGTGGCGAACAGGCGCTCCACCGACCCGAAGCGCGACGGCTTCACATTCACCGTCCGCGGGGGCCAGCGAAGCGCCTCGATGTCCTCGACCGAGTGGATGATCGCGTCCCAGGTGATGCGGTCGCGGTGCGGCTCGAGGACGGGAAGCGTCTCGTCCGTGAGCGCCGGATCCTCGAGCCACGCTCCCGGTAGCCCTTCGGCGAGACGCCGGTAGAGCGCGGGGTCGGGAGGCGTGTCCACCACCGTTCCGCGGTACTGACCCTTGAGATCGATCGAGTCGATCGCGCCTGTCGCGTGGAGACGCGCAATGAGCTCCTCGCTCCATTCCGGATTGGCGTCGAGCTTGAACTTGAGGCCGAGGTAGTGCTCGAGCCAGGCGTCGAAGCGGTCGGTCGAGGGAGGCGAGCCGAGGCCCATCGAGACGACGAAGGAAACCGGCCGTGGCTCGCGCTCCACTGCCTCGCCGAGCGACAATCCAGCCTGCCGGAGCGCGAGGTCGAGCCCGGCGCTCTCGAATGCCCACCGCCGGTAGTCGCGGTATGCGTGCTGCGCGGGTTCCTTCTCGAAGAGCTCCTGTTTGCCGAGGTGCGCCGAAAACGCGTGGAGAGTCCACGTACCGGCGAAGGGAAGATCCGCTTCGCGGGCCTGGAGGCGGTCGTGCTCCTCGCCGTGGTACGTGACGTCCTCGCCGATGCCCTCCTCGCCTGCCCCTCGAAGGTGCACGACCGTCGTCTTGCGGAGGAAGTCCTCCCGCGCTTGGAGCTCGAGTCCTTCGAGCTCGTAGCTCTCGATCTCGAGCGGGAGATCGCGAACGCGGTCGTAGAGGCTCACAGCGCGGCGAACGCTACCGCTACCTCGGCAGCCAGCCGTGCGTTGTCCACGATGAGCCTGCGGTTGACCTCGAGCGTCCGGCCGCCGCTTCGCTCGTGGAGGAACGCGAGCACGAACGGCGTCACTTGCTGTCCTCGCACGCCACGGGCGTGCGCCTCCACGAGTGCTTCTTCGATCAGCTCCTCGACGTCGATGCTCTCGCGCGGCGGATTGGCGAGCAGGAGCCCGCAACCGCCGAGCCGCCAGTGTGCTTGGGCGATCCGCGCGGCTGTGACGGTGTCCTCGATCCGCTGCGGCACGGGCGGCCCGCCTGTGTCCGAGTAGAAGAGCGGCAGCGTGTCGGTGCAAAATCCGAGGATCGGGATGCCGAGCGACTCCAGGTATTCCATCGTCGCCGGGATGTCGAGGAGCGACTTCGCGCCTGAGCAGGTCACCACCACCGGCGACGTGACGAGTGCGAGCAGGTCTGCGGAGACGTCTGGCGGCGACGGATATCCGCGGTGCACGCCACCGATGCCACCCGTGCCGATGAAGGCGATGCCGGTGCTCCTGGCCACGGTCAAGAGCCCACCCACGGTCGTCGCACCGACGTCGCCTGCGACGGCGCAGGCCGCCAGATCCCGCGGTCCGAGCTTGCGCGCGTTGGGACCGAAACGTTCGAGCTCGAGCTCGGTGAGGCCGACGCGGATCCGGCCGTCCAGCACCCCCGTCGTCGCCGGTATGGCGCCGACCGCGCGCACCGCTTCTTCGCTCGCGACGCCGACCGCAACTCCATCGGGTGCGGGAAAGCCATGGGCGATGAGTGTCGTCTCGAGTCCGACGACGGGCGCGCCGGATTCGAGCGCGTCGCGCACCTCGTCCGCGACCACGAGCAGGTCGTTCAAGCCGGCCGCTCCACTTCGATGAATGGATACGAGCCGTTGTTTATCTCCTCGACGAACCGCCGGGTGCGCAGGAATCCGAGCTTCTCGTACACCACCATCACGGCATCGACCCTAGTCGGGACACGCAGCGCGCCGCCGCTTCGAGTGCGAGCTCGGACCCGCCGACGATGAAACCGGCTGCGAGTGCATCGCCCGCCCCCGTCGAGTCGACGACCTCGGCAGCGAGGAGCGCTGCTCGTTCGTCGCCGTCGAACGAGCAGCCGCGAAGACCTCGCTTGAGGATCCACGCGGCTCCGGAGACCGGCCCGCCGAGAACCCGATCCTCGTCCTCGTTCGCGAAGATGACATTGGGCTGAAGCTCGTCGAGCAGCCGGCGAAACTCGGCCGGCCCGTAGCGCTCGAGGTCGCTCCAGGACGCCAGGTCGACGCTGACCGCGGCGCCTTGGCGCCGCGCGAGCTGCACGGCGGCGAGTGCCGTCGATCGCGTCGGGTCGGCGAGGAGCGCGTAGCCGGAGACGAAGAGGTGCTCGCAGCCGTCGAGCCACGCCGAGTCGAGCTCGTCCGGACGAAAGCCGGTGGCCGTCCCGCGATCCGAGAGCATCGAGCGCTCCCCAGTGCGGTCGACGAGCGAGCAGATGATCGCGCCCTTGCCGTCGACCGGTCCCGCGACCTCGACTCCGCGTGCTTCCAAACCTCGAACGGCCAGCTCTCCCGCTTCGTCAGCGCCCCGCTTCCCGAGGAACCGTGCACGCGCCCCGAGGTCGGCGGCCCAAGCTGCGACGTTCGCGGCCTGTCCCCCCGTGGAGAGGTGCGTCTCCGCACGAGTGTCCGCGCCCGCCGCGATGGGCTGCGTGAGTCGCACAATGACGTCGAGAGTCAGGTCGCCGAGCGTGCAGACGAGCACGAGGAGGATCGTAAGATCTGACCATGGACGGTGAGAGGCGACGCGAGCGTGCCAAGACGTTCCTCCTGGGAGGGCTGCTTGGCGCGTCGGCGACCGTCGCCGCCCTCGATCGCCGCCGCCGCGCCCAGCGTAGACGCGGCCGGCCACGGGGACTCGCCGCGTTCGAGAGCGCTCCGTGCTATCGAGAGCTGCTCCACCGCGAGCATGACGAGGCATCTGCGACCGGCGAGTGAGTCGATTTCTCACGCTAGAGCTCGCAGTGCACTCCGAGTCCCGTAGGTCCCCCCGCTAGCCTTTCGCAGTGCCGATCTACGAGTACCGTTGCCCGAACGGGCACACGTTCGAGGTCTTTCAGAAGATGAGCGAAGCGCCGGTTGAGGTGTGCTCTACGTGTGGCGCAGGTCCGGTGGAAAAGCTTCTCTTCCCCGTGGCCGTCCACTTCAAGGGCTCGGGGTTTTATTCCACGGACTACGGGCGGGCCGGACAGAAGGCGACGAAAGACGGCGGTGACAGCTCGGCTGGCGAGAAGCCGGCCTCGGACAAAGGGGACAAGGGGGACAAGGGCGGTGGGGAGTCGAGCGGCAAGACGGGCGACAAAGGCACGGACAAGAAGAAGCCCGCGGACCCGAATTAGCAACTAGCGCGAGCGCGTACAGCCGGCGGCATACGGCACGCCTTTCTGCGGCGCGAGCGGCGCGGTGCGGCCGAGGAACATCGAGACGACGGCCACGTTGTCCTCGCCCCCGAGGATGACCGACTCCCCACCGAGCGAACCAGGCTCTCCGCCGAGGCGACAACGCAGGGAGCGACTCGAATCCGAGCGGAAGCGCACCCAGCCGAGCTGCGCGAGCTCCGACGCCGAGAGATCGGTCGCAAGAGGGGACGCCAGCGAATCGCCGATGAAGGGCAGTCGTAGGAACGTCCCGAAGCTTGCGATCTTGTCTCCGACCGCTTCCGCAACGGCCTGCTGGCGTGTCGTTCGAGTGAGATCAGACTCGGACGGATCGAGCCGGTTCGTGCGGATGCGGGAGTAAACGAGCGCGCGGCGCCCGTCCATGTGCTGCGTCCCCTTCCCGAATCGCCACCCCTCCCAGTTAGCACAGCGATTTCGCGGATAGGGACAGTCGAACTTGTTGGAGAGGATCGGCTTCGGGACGGTGATGTCGATGCCGCCGACCGCGTCGATCAGATCCTTGAAGCCGTCGAAGTCGACGACGATCGCGTGATGGATCGACAGGCCGGTGAGGTTGCGAACCGTCGCGAGCGTGAGCGTGGGGCCGCCGATTTGGTTGGCCGCGTTCACCTTCGCCGAGCCGTAGCCGGGAATGTCCACGCGCAGGTCTCGCGGAATCGACAGGTACGAGATCCGGTGCGTGCTGGGATCGGTGCGAATGAGCATGAGCGAGTCCGAGCGCCGGGCGTCTTCGCGACCCGGCGCGCGTCCGCCGTCGGTTCCGATCACGAGCGTCGTCGCGGCTGTCGTGAGCAGCGAGCCGTCCTGCGCGGCCAACCTGTTCTCGGCCCGAGCAGGAAGCCGATCGCGCGCCTCACTCACTCCGCGCGAGAACGACAGGAATCCGAGCACGCCCCAGACGAGGAACAGGAGCACGAGCGCGCCAACGCCGAGGAGCACCCAGCGAGCCCGGCGCCGCGGCTTGGGAGGGCCTGCAGGTGATTTCGGGCTCTTGGCCGTCCGCTTCGTGCGCTCGAGCGGGACTCTGCCCTTCACCCGGCCGCCGCGATACCGCCGGTAGGGCTTTTCTCCCACGGCCATCCGGGACGCTATGGTAGCCCGCGCCGTGGGCGCTCCTCTCGTGATCGGGATCGATCTCGGCGGCACGACGACGCGGGCGGCTCTCGTTGATCGAGATGGCACGATCCACTCGCGACACGAGTTCGATACGCCGGAGCACTCCGAGCAGGAGGTGCTCGCCGCGCTCGACGATGCAGTGCACGAGCTACTCGACGATCGTGTCCTTGCGATCGGCTTCGGCGTCCCCTCGAACCTGGAGCGAGGTAGCGGCCGGATCCTGCGCGCGACGAATCTCCCGCTCGACGACGTGGATCTCGTCAGCCATGCGAGCTCTCGGTTCGGGCTGCCGGTCGCAATCGAGAACGATGCGAACGTGGCCACGCTCGCGGAGTGGAAGCTCGGCGCAGGGAAGGGGGCCGCGAACGTGATGATGCTCACCCTCGGCACGGGCGTCGGTGGCGGACTCGTTCTCGACAACCAGCTCTATCGCGGCTGGGTCGAGCTGGGGCACGTCGTCCTCCGGGCAGACGGGCCGCCGTGCCACGGGAACTGTCACGGGCATGGCCACATCGAGGCATTCGTCTCCGGCACGGCGGCCGACGGGGCAGCCGCGGAGCTGTACGGAGACGGGAACGACGCCCGGGTGCTCGTGGCTCGAGCGCTCGAAGGGGAGGGGCGGGCGTGTGCGACGCTCGGGGAGATCGCAGCGTTGCTCGGTGCGGCGATCGGCTCGCTCGCAAACATCTTCGACCCGGAGATCGTCGTGATCGGAGGCGGCTTCGGCGAGGCTGCTGGGGAGTTCTTGCTGGAGCCCGCGCAGGAAGCCGCACGGAAGGAGGCGCTCTATCCGGCCGATCGAACATTGCGGGTGGTGCGGGCCGAGCTCGGAGAGAACGCTGGACTCGCGGGGGCGGGTCTCATCGCCTTCGAGGCGCTCGCCGAAGCCGGCTAGGCCGTCGTGCCACTCGCAGTCTGCGCCACGCCGATCGGGAACCTCGATGACGTGACGTTGCGTGTGCTGCGCGAGCTCGCGGAGGCTGATCTCGTCCTGTGTGAGGACACGCGCCGAACTCGGGTCCTGCTCGACCGGCACGGAATCGAGGCTAGGGTCGAGAGCTATCACCGGCTGAACGAGGCAACGAGAGTGCCTTCGCTCGTTGCGAGGCTGAAACGGGGAGAGCGAGTGGCGCTCGTCTCGGACGCCGGGCTGCCAGGTGTGAACGACCCGGGCGCTCGCTTGATCGCGGCGGCCGTCGCAGCGGGTCTTGGGGTAACCGTTCTCCCTGGTCCGTCCGCGGTCGAGACCGCGCTCGTCGCCAGCGGGCTCCTCGCGGAGG
>JACCVK010000086.1 GCA_013698195.1 Actinomycetota bacterium
CCGCGGCGCACCTCTTCGATTCGGCCTCCGCGCGCGAGCTGCGAGAACGTGAACCCGCCGAGGTACACGGCGCCGAGGGCGCTGACGTCGCACCGGATCTGCGCCGACGCCTTGCTCCGCTTCGCCACCCCGTCGGCGAGCCTCCACGTACCTTCGTTCCAGGAACAGAACTCGTCCTTGACGTCGAACACAGCCGCGCCGTCGGTGGCGTAGCCGCGCGCGGAGAGCGCCTCCCCGACGTCGACGAGCCGCGCCCAGAGACCGTCGCCGGCTCGATAGCGCATGCGACGAGGCGACGCGAGAAGCTGAAAGAGAGGATGGTCGATCGGCAGGAGCTCGGCGGTCGTCCGCGCCGCCCAGTCGACGTCGAGCAGGAAGCGCCAGAGCTCCGCGGTCGGCTGTCCGTCGACAGCGATCGCCTCGATCACCTCGAGGTCCGAGTCGGCGACTCCGTCCTGCCATTTCGGCTTGTGGCGGTAGATCGCATACCCCTCGGGCAAACCGTCCCGTTCCAGGACGACGTAGCGCTTTGGGCCGTCGTCACCACCCCCGCTGGGTGGTGTGAAGAGCACGCGGAACTCCCACCAGTTGCGCGTCCTGCCGAGCATCCCCGGGATCTTGCGGCGCACCTTGTCCCAGACCTTCGGGAAGAGCTCGAGCGCCTCCTTCGGGTCGACGAAGCGAAGAGCGCCCTCGCGCTCGAACGGGAGCGCGAACGCGTTGTATTCGCGCGGAACGCTGATCTCGCCGCAGAGCGAAGCCATCCCATAGCCGAACCGGCCGTAGATGGTCTCCTCCGATGCCCAGAGGAGCGCGAGAGACTCGCCGCGCTCGTGCACGTCGTCGAGCTGCGTCCGCATCAGCCGGCGGAGAACACCGCGCCGCCGATGCGTCGGATACGTGCCGACGACCGTCACACCCGCGGTCGGAACGACTGCACCGGGCACGGTCAACTCGAACGGGAAGACGCCTGCGCCGCCGACGATCCGGCCGTCCTCCCAAGCCGCGTGCATGCGCTCGATCGGGAGGTTCTTGGAGAAGCGCTCCATGCGCTCCTCGGTCGGGTCGAGCGAGAAGTACTGCCCGATGGCGTACACCGCCTGCGAGAACTCCTCGAGGTTGCTGCTCGGCCTGACGCGAAAGCTCACTGGATCTTCTCCAACGGGGCGTAGTCCACCATGAGTCGCCGCTCCGAGCCGTCGGAACCGAAACGGACGGTCACGACGCCGCCCGGCTCGGTGTTAGTCACGATGCCCTCGCCGAGAGAGGCGTGGCGAACGGTGTCACCGGTGGCGAGCGCAGGCACGTCGGCGCGGGGCTCTATCCCCCCCGCCGGCCGGTAGCCGCTCCACGACGCGGGCTGGAGCCGCTCGCGCTCGACCTCCGCCGGAAGCTCGTCGAGGAAGCGCGACGCGAGGTTCTGCGTACGCCGTCCCCAGAGCGAGCGTGCGAGCGTGTGCGTCAGCGTCAGCCGCTCCATCGCCCGGGTGAGACCGACGTAGCAGAGCCGCCGCTCCTCCTCGACGCCCTGCTCCTCGAGCGAGCGAATGTGCGGAAAGATGCCCTCCTCCATCCCGATCGCGAAGACCGCCCGGAACTCGAGCCCCTTGGCGTTGTGCAGGGTCATCAGCGTGACGAGCCCGCGATCGTCGCGGATCGTGTCCTGGTCCGAGACGAGCGAGATGTCCTGGAGGAAGCCAGCGAGCGTCGGCTCCTCCGTCTGCTGCCGGTACTCGCGCGCGACGCCGACGAGCTCCTGGAGGTTCTCGATGCGCCCGCGCGCCTCGATCGTCCGCTCAGCCTCGAGCGCCTCGATGGTTCCAGATCGCTCGAGGACCCGCTCGACGAGCTCGTCGATCTGGAGCTCCTGCGCAGCGGAGAGAAGCGTCTCCATCATCGCCCGGAACCCGCGCACGGCGCGAGCCGAGGCGGGAGCGATCCCGGCAGCCTCCGGATCGGCCATTGCCTCGAACAGGGTCCGTCCGCCTGCTTCCGCATGCGCGACGAGCCGCTGGAGCGAGGTGTCGCCGATCCCGCGGCGCGGCCGGTTCGTGATGCGGAGGAGCGAGCCTGCGTCGCTCGGGTTCGCGAGCACGCTCAGGTATGCGGTCAGGTCGCGAATCTCCGCTCGCTCGTAGAAGCGCGGGCCGCCGATCACCTGGTAGGGGACGTCTTGCCGGACGAGCACGTCTTCGAGGACTCGCGACTGCGCGTTCGTCCGGTAGAAGACGGCAATCTCGCTCGCCGACAAGCCGCCGTCCATCAGCGCTGCGATCTCGGCGGCCACGAACCGCGCCTCAGCATGCTCGTCCTCCACCTCGATGACGCGCACGGCGTCTCCCTCGCTGAGGTCGGAGAAGAGTCGCTTCGGCTTGCGCTCGCGGTTGTGCTCGATGACCGCGTTTGCCGCGCGGAGGATGCTGTTCGTCGAGCGGTAGTTCTGCTCGAGGGGAATGATCCGCGTACCGGGAAAGTCGCGCTCGAACTCCATGATGTTGCGGATGTCGGCCCCTCGGAACGCATAGATGGAGTTGTGCGTGACGAGGCCGTTGGCAACAAAGTTGTGCGTGCGCTCGACGTCCAGGTCATAGACCGGACGATCGAGAACGACGGGCTCGACGCGCTCTACGACGTCGAACTCGCCGAGGTCGTTGACCATCACCATCCCCGGCCGAACGGCCGACGCAGGAGAGAACGGGAGCGAGTTTCGATCCTTCGACGACGAGCGCGACTGGGATGCAAGGTGCGCCGTGAATCGGACCGAGACATCGAGGACGTCCTCGATGTCCTCGATGCGCTCCGACAATCGCCTGAAATCCGCGAATGACGACTCATACCTCCACCCGCTCGACCCGCGAGACGCGGGGCGTAGGGAAACACCCGCGCCTTCAAGTGCACGACGGCCAGCGTCGTCGTACCCAAAGAGAGAGATCCTGTGTTGAGGCTTTCCGCCACGCGCGTCGGCACACAGGGACACGGTCAGTCGTCTCCGGGTACGGCTTCGCGCGGACGTGGTCGCAGCACTGAAGTGTGGATGCTCGAAGCTCAGCCCCTGGTCTTCCAGCAGCGAGCAGCCGGCTGCGTCGGTGTCGAGCTCGGCGAACACCTCGTCGATCAGGGACTGACTCGCGACGAGGCTTCGTCCCTCGTGGCCCCCGTACGGTCTTGCAATGAACGGCAATGTCGGAAGTCCATAGCAGAGCGAGACCAAGACCTCCTGTTGTCTCGCCTCGGCTTCGGAGGCATGCGTCGAAAGCACCCAGGTCGCATCCGCGTGCTCCTGATTCATCCGGAACGCCGGGCCGGGCAGCGGCTGACTCTTGCCATCGGTGTATGTACGAGACACCCCCGCGCGGAAACCGTGGCCGCGTTTCCACATGAGATACGTCATGTGCAGCTGCGGTGTCCACCCAGTCTTGAAACCGGCGAAGTGCACGTGCTCCGGCGTCGAGACGATTGTGCGTCCCGACGTCGTCGCGATCTCGACGCCAGCTCGACGGGATGAGCGGTGGACCGCAGCGACTCGCGCCTGACCGAACCGGCCGCTTCCCCAGCACGAGAGCACCGCGTCGCCGACGCTGACCTTCTCGATCGGCTTCGTCGATCCGTCGGCCAGGGTGACGAGCGTCCCGGCAACGAGGCACTGGTCCGGGTCGCCAACGGCACATACGTTCCCGTGCTCCCCACCCAGGAGCTGGAGCAGGCGGTACTGCGCGTGGTTCGTGTC
>JACCVK010000242.1 GCA_013698195.1 Actinomycetota bacterium
CTGTCCGCCCGCCCGATGGAGCGAGTCGCCGAGCCGCTCCGCAGGATGGGGGCGCGTTTCGAGACGACGGACGGCCACGCGCCGATCGTCGTCACCGGGGGGACGCTTGCGCCCATCGACTACGAGCTGCCGGTCGCGTCCGCGCAGGTGAAGTCCGCCGTGCTCCTCGCCGGCCTCTACGCCGAAGGCGCCGAGACGACCGTCGTCGAGCGCCTTCCGACACGCGATCACACGGAACGCATGCTCGAACGCGCGGGGGCGAGCATCGAGCGGAGGCCGAAGAGCGTGACCGTGCGGGCCGCGGTGCGACTCGAGCTCGGCTCGGTCGAGATTCCGGGAGACTTTTCGTCGGCTGCGCCCCTGCTCGTCGCGGCGGCGATCGTTCCCGGCTCCGATCTGACCGTGCACGGGGTGGGCCTCAACCCGGGGCGGACGGGGCTGCTCGACGTACTCGAGCGGATGGGCGCTCGCGTGGCCGTCTACAACCGGCGCTCCCTCGGAGGGGAGCCCGCCGGCGACGTTCAGGTGCAGGCCTCGGAGCTCGTCGGAGCGCGCGTGTCTGCGGCCGAGGTGCCGACGCTCGTGGACGAGTTGCCGCTCTTCGCGCTTGCTGCGAGTCATGCGCGCGGCGAGAGCTTCGTCAACGGCGCCGCCGAGCTCCGGGTGAAGGAGTCGGATCGAATCGAGTCGGTCGTCGAGGAGCTGCGGAGGATCGGCGCGCACATCCGCGCGACGCCGGACGGGTTCCGGATCCGCGGCGTCCCCACTCGTCTTCGTGGCGGCACCGTCGACTCGCGCGGCGACCACCGCCTTGCGATGCTCGGAGCGGTTGCGGGCGTCGCGTCCCGCGAAGGCGTCGAGATCGAGAACGCGGAGGCGGTCGAGGCGAGCTTCCCCGGCTTCTTCGAGCTCCTGGCGCAGCTCGAAAAGGTGTAGGCGGTACAAATCCCGTCCATGTGCCGACCGGGGCTCTCTCGTGGGGAGGAACGCGCTTGATCGTCGCAATCGACGGTCCGGCGGGTTCCGGCAAGAGCACCGTCGCGGCGACGCTCGCGCTGCGGCTCGGGTTTCGCTACCTGGACACCGGAGCCATGTATCGCGCCCTGACCTGGCTCGCGCTGCGTGAGGGCGTCCAGCTCGACGACGGAATTGGGCTTGGGGCGCTCGCGAGCGCCCATGCGGTCTCGTTCGGCCCGAACGGCTCGGTCACGATCGCGGAGACGGACGTATCGGCTGCGATTCGTGACGCCGAGATCGATCGGCACGTCCCGACCGTTGCCGCGCACCCCGAGGTACGCAAGGTCATGCGGGAACGCCAGCGCGCCCTGGGCTCGGCCGGCGACGCGGTCATCGAAGGACGCGACATCGGCACCGTGGTCGCGCCGGACGCCGAGGTGAAGATCTTCCTCGTCGCGGCGGAGACCGAGCGCGCCAGGAGACGTACCGCGGACCGGCCGGGTATCGAGGCGGACCGACTCGCCCGGGAGCTCCGCCGCCGTGACGAGCGCGACGCGATCAACACGCGTCCCGCGGTTGACGCCGTCCAGCTCGACACGACCGAGCTCTCGGTCGACGAGGTCGTCGAGCGGATCGAGCGGCTGGTCGAGGAGGCGAGCAGGTGAGCCGAACGGAGAGCGTCTGGGCGGTCGGGCGGCTGACGCTTCAGCCCACCGTCATGGGACTGACGCGCTTGCGGGTCTACGGAGCCGAGCGCGTTCCGCTCGAGGGCGGCATCGTCGTCGCTGCCAACCACTTCAGCTGGATCGACCCCCCGTCGCTCGGCGCGGCGTGCCCGAGGCCGGTCTACTTCATGGCGAAGTTCGAGGCACACCGCGTGCCCGGGCTGGGGCAGCTCTTGCGCTCTTTCGGCGCGTTCGCCGTGCGCCGCGGCGAGTCGGACCGTGACGCCGTCCGCACCATGCGCGAGATCGTCAGCGGCGGAAACGCGCTCGGGATGTTCGTCGAGGGCACGAGGCAGAAGAGCGGCATCCCCGGCAAGGCGCAGGCCGGCGCCGCAATGGTCGCGCTCAACGAGTCCGTGCCGATCTTGCCGGCGGCGATCCACGGGAGTCAGCACTGGCGCCTCGGAAACTTCAAGCCGGTGTCGATAGCGTGGGGCGAGCCCATGACGTTTGGCGGGCTCCCGCGCGGCGGCCGCGGCTACAAGGAAGCGTCGGTGGAGGTCGAGCGCAAGCTCCTCGAGCTCTGGCAATGGTTGGTCGACATCCACGATCTCGACCGGCCGCGCGACGCAACCCCGCCACGATGAGACAACGCCGGAGAGGTCCGCACCAGCCGGATCGGATAACGGGCGAGCTGGCCGGGACCGTCGCCATCGTCGGCTTTCCCAACGTGGGCAAGTCGACGCTC
>JACCVK010000264.1 GCA_013698195.1 Actinomycetota bacterium
CGAGCTTCAGGTGCAGGGTGAGGTCTGCCTCGTCGCCGGGGAGGCCCGTCTCCGCGAAGCGCGGTGTCTGCCGCGTCGGCGTCGCGAAGCGTGCGTTGCCGCGGCCGCCGGAGCCGCCCTTCGCGACGACGAGCCGCGCATGTGGGAAGGTGAGATCCGCGACAAGTCGCTCGTCGCCGTCAAACACCTGCGTGCCCAGCGGGACTCGGATCTCGACATCGTCTCCGTCCGCTCCGTGCTTGCGGCTCCCGCGCCCGTTTCCGCCCTTACCCCCCTTGACCGTGCGGATACGCTGGAGCGTGGACAGGTCTCGAAGGGCGGGCTCGGCTACGACAGTCACATCGCCGCCACGACCGCCGTCCCCGCCGTCGGGACCGCCTCTGGGGACGTACTTCTCACGCCGGAAGCTGAGCCCCCCGTCGCCGCCGCGACCCGCCTCGACGCGGATCTGGGAACGATCGTAAAACGGCACCTCTCGCCTCCGGCGACGAGTGCCTAGGAGGTCACTCCGCCGCGGCGGCGACCGACACGAAGCGCTTCTCGCCGCTTCGGCGGAACTCGACCGTGCCCTCGCGCAGAGCGAAGATCGTGTCGTCCCGCCCGAGGCCTGCGCCGGCTCCCGGGCGAAACTTCGTGCCGCGCTGGCGGACGATGATCATCCCGGCCTTGACCGGCTGGCCGGCGAACACCTTGACCCCGAGACGCTTCGACTGGGAGTCGCGGCCGTTCCGCGAGGAGCCGAGACCTTTCTTGTGCGCCATCTACGAATCCTCCTTCGCTGCAATCGCCGACTCGAGCGCGGCGAGCGCGCCTTTGCGCTTGCCGTGGCCCTGCTCGTACTCGAGCGCCGCGGCGAGCATCGGCGCGTTCCAATCCGACGCTGCGTCCTTGATCTCGGCGACCGTCATCTCCTCGTAGTTCGCCGGCATGCCCTTGGGCCTGTCGGCTGACTTGTCGGCGACCCTCTCCGTCTGCTCGTCTCTCGCGGCCGCCTTCTCGGCAGGCCGCTTCGCCGAGTACTTCGCTCCACCGATCGACTCGATCTCGATCTGCGTCAAGGACGCACGGAAGCCCGTGTGCCGGCGATAACCGGTGCGCTTCTTGTACTTGCCGATCCGGATCTTCGGCCCCTTCACGCCACCCAGCACGCGCGCAGTCACGTTGACGTCGGCGGGCGCGAGCGCAGGCGGGCCGGCTCCGCCGACGAGGAGCACGTCCGGCGAGAACGTGTCGCCGTCGTCCGCGGCGAGCCGGTCCACGAGCAACCGCTCCCCTTCACGGACGCGGTACTGCTTCCCGGCGACTTTGATGATGGCGTAGGTCATTGGCTTCGAGAGAACGCCCGTGAGTGGTGAGACACGCTCGTGAAACACAGCCTGGATCAGATTGAAGCCTGACCCTTTTGCGAATCGCGTTCCGCGAGGCTGCGAGCCGCAAGATGATAGCGGAGTGCCCAGCGTCAGGTGCCGGCGTTCAGCGCTGCGCCAGGCGCGGCTTCAGGGTCCTGGGGAACCCGTGCGTGGACGCGAGCGCGAGTCGAAATCCTCGATCCATTCAGACATCGGCACGTACTCCTGCTTGCCCTCCTGGGCGCCTTCCTGGGCGCCCTCATGCCTGTCCTCGTGCCTGTCCTCGTGCTTGCGCTCCTCGGCTTCCCCTTCCGCGTCGACGACCTCGGTCGCTGGTTGCGCCGCCGGCGCGTCGGCTACGGCCACGGCGGTCGCGCCGTTCGTCGCGGGCTTACGGCGCTTTCGGCCGCCCCGCGTACCGCGCCTGGTGCGCTTCTTCTTGGGTGCTCCGTCGGCCTCTGCGCTCTCGGCGACCGGCTCGGCTTCGAGCTCCGTCGCGGCGCTCGTGGGGTCGGCCACCGCAGGCACTGCCTCGTCGGGCTCCGTCCGCACAGGCTCGGTCCGCTCAGCCTGGGATGCGACACCCAGGTCGGGCGGCGGCATGTGGATCGTGGGGGTGCCGCGAGCACCGTTTCCGGCCGCAGCATCGCCTTCACCTTCGGGCACGTCTGACGCCGCGGGCTTCTTCTTCCGGCCCTTGCCACCGCGAGACCCGCGGCGGGTGCGTTTCTTCGCCGGCGCAGAGTCAGTGGCCACCTCGTCAGCTCCCGACTCGGCTTCCGCGGCAACTCCGAGCTCGACGTCGTCCTCGACCTCGAGCTCGACCTCGAGCTCCAGCTCGGACTCTGGCTCGGTCGTCGGCTCAGCAGCAGGCGTGTCGGCCGGCGTGTCGGCCGTCTTCTTGCGGCTCGGGGGTCGCGTGGGCTTCTCGGCCTCCGCCTCGAACGTGATCCCGCCGTCCGCGGCCACCAGTTCAGCGGGCAGACCGAACGCTATCCCGTCGAGGACGCGCCCGATGGTCACCGAGATCTTCTTGCCGACGAGCTTGGCCGCGTCGGCGACGACGATGTCGTAACCGTCGAGCTTCGCCACCCCCGCGCCTGCGTCGTAGAGCCCAACCTCCACGAGCTTCACCGAGATCGTCTCGTCCTCTGCGAACGGCGCGGTCGGCTTGAGCGCGTCGAGCTTGCCCTGCTCGAGCAGCTCAAAGTGATCGAGGTGAAGGTGGCCACTCTCGGCTGCGACGAGGAAAAACCTGCGCCGAGCCGCCGCCTCGATCGCGGCCAGCCGTCCTCCGCCGGGCCCGACGAGCAATGACAGCACGCGCGGGTGGACGGCAACGCGGAAGGCTTGAGCGCGTGCTCCGCCCGCGGCCAGCGTGCGCAAACGCCTCTCGATGTCGATCGCCATCGTCTCGTCTGAGACCACGAAGCCGTCGCCCTCGCAGATCGGACACCTACGCGTGAGGATCTCGCGCGGGCCGTCCGTGACGTTCTGCCGCGTCATCTCGACGAGCCCGAGGGGCGAGATCTCGACGACGTAGGTCTTCGTTCGGTCGCGTTCCAGCTCCGTGCGAAGCGCCTCCTCGACCGTCTCCCGGTTCTTCGGGTTCGACATGTCGATGAAGTCGATGACGATGATCCCACCGATGTCGCGCAGCCGGAGCTGACGCACGACCTCCTTTACGGCCTCGAGGTTGTTCTTCACGATCGTGTCCTCGAGCCTGCCCGCGGACGCCTTGCCGCGCGAGCCGACGAAGCGGCCCGTGTTGACGTCGATCACGGTGAACGCCTCGGCGTAGTCGAAGATGAGATAGCCGCCCGAGGGCAGATTGACCCGCCGTTCGAGCGTGGACTGGATCTCCTTGTCCACCCCGTACGCCTCGAACAGCGGCGCCTTCTCGCGATAGCGCTGAACGCGCTCGATCATGTGCGGCGAGGTCTTCTTGAGGTAGCTGACGATGCGCCTGTGCGTGCGATCGTCGTCGATCAGCGCGCTCGAGAAGTCCCCGGCGAAGAGATCGCGGACGATTCGCAGTGGGAGCTCCGCCTCCTCGTAGACGATGCTCGGCGCGGTCGCGCCGTTTGCCTTGGTCTGAATCGTCTTCCAGAGACGCTGGAGGAAGACGAGGTCGCGCTCGATGTCCTCCGCTGACGCGCCCTCGGCAGCCGTCCGCACGATGATCCCTCCGCCCTTGGCGTCGAGAGCCCTGACGATCTCCTTGAGCCGCGCGCGCTCGTCATCCTCGAGCCGACGCGAGACCCCGTAACCCTCGCCATTCGGGACGTATACGAGGAAGCGCCCCGGGAGCGAGATCTCGGTGGTCAAGCGTGCTCCCTTGGACTTCATCGGATCCTTCACCGCCTGCACGAGAACGGTCTCGCCGCGGCGGATCAGGTCCTGGATCTTCTTTGCGCCCTTCCGGCCCTCGAGCTCGGGTCCGACGATCTCGTCCACGTAGAGAAAACCGTTCTTCTCGAGCCCGATCTCGACGAACGCCGCCTCCATGCCCGGGAGGACGTTGTCGACCACGCCGAGGTAGATGTTCCCGGCGATCGATCGCCGCTCTGGCCGCTCGAGGTACACCTCGGCGACGCGGTCGTCCTCGAGGACCGCGACTCGTTGCTCGCCGACGTCGACCGAGATGACGAGATCGCGCTTCGCGGCTGGTAGTGGAGCGCGGCGGGTCGGCGTCCGTCGCCGGCCACTCTTGGACGCACGACGATCCTGGGTCGGCCTCCGCTCTTGCTTCCGCTCCGGACGCCCGCGAGCGGGCTCCTTCGCGTCTGTCTTGTCCGGCGTCGTCGCGGACGCGGCTACGGCCGCATCAGCCGGGTCGCTCGTCTGCACTGTCTTCTTCTTTCCGCGCCCCCCGCGGCTTCCGCGGCGACGCCTTTTCTTCACCGGATCCGTCGCCTCTTGCGGCGCTACGGGATCCTGCTGAAGCTCAGGTCGACCGGGTTCCTCCGGTGCGACCTCCACTGCCGCGACGGTAGTCGTCGCGGACTCCTTCGGCTTCCGGCCGAAGCGAAACCACTGTCTTGCCAAGGTATGAATCTCCTCTGGTTGTCGCGCGCGTGAAAGGAGACGCCCCAGGCGTCTCCATCGCGCTGCGTGTATTGAAACTTCTGGCCATGATTGTCAAGGCTGGCTCCCAGGGTACCAGGAGGCTCCGTCGACCCGGTGTCGCGACCCCGTGTCCGAGGCGGACAGTCAGGCTGCCGCGGGCCGGAGACGGGATCTCCGCGCCCGAACGGCCCGTAGGCGTTGAGAGAGCCGCGCCCACGCCCACGGCTCGACTTCCCCGTACCGGTTCTCGCTCTGGCCACGCGTCGCCTCGAGGTACTCGAACCAGGCGTCGGCCTCTTCGAGCTGAAGCAGCTCCTCGGCCAGCTCGGTATTCGGCATCGCTCCTCCCATTGGCACGTCGCTCGACTCCAGGCCGGTACGGCGCGATCCTAGGTCCCGGCCCGGACGGACCAGGAGGATCGAGCTGCTGCTCGTCCTAGTCGTCGCGGCTCGAGAGCCGGCGGAGAGCCTCGCCGAGCATCCACGTACCGGCGGCGGCCACCGAGGCGTCCACGATGGACGCGGGAAGAACTCGTTTCGCAGCCGTCGCCCCCTCGCGAAAGAGGAAGCCGGCTCCGAGCACCGCCGCCGCGAACGGTGCGATCGACTTGAGCGCATCTGTGCCGGAGGCGGATGTCTTCTCGTCGAGCTGCCGCAGCTCGGTCAGCATCCGGATCTGCTCGAGCGTGATGAGTGGCCGAGCCGCGCGTGAACGCTTCCCGAATGACGCGAGGATCGCGGCGCGGATCATCGAGGTACCGACGACCGCCTCGGTGACCTTTTCCTGCACGATCGGAACCTTCCGGCCGAGCTCGACCGAATCCTCGACGGCCTCGACGATGCGCGCGGTGATCGCCGGCACAGGAAAGCCCTCTCCCGCACGGCACTCGACGACGAATGGCGTGAACACGTAAGGCGTCGTCCAGGTCGCCTGCGGCCAGAGCTGGACGAGGATGACCGGCACGCCGTCGAGATCGGCTTGGCGAACGAGCTCGTCGTCCGCGACGCCTGGATCGCCGGCGATCACGTGCACGAGCACCGAGCAGTGGGCAAGGCGAGATGCGTCGACCACGACCGCGCCGGGATCGGCACCAGCGCCGAGCTGCCGGGCGAGCTGCTCGGCGAGCATCCCGGTCACGAGCACCGGGCCGACCGCACGAGGATCGGTCTCCTTGCGCAGTGCGCCGACGATTCCCCGGACTTCCGCGAGCACAGGCCCGAGCCTCACGAAGACCGTCCCGGGTAGTTTCCTCGTGCGTGAATGCCCTCGAGCAAGCCGATGAGGACGAGGTTCGCAACGAGCGAGGTTCCGCCGACGGCGACGAACGGAAGCGGGATTCCCGTGACCGGTGCGACACCCATCGTCATGCCCACGTTGATGAAGACCTGGAAGAGGAACGCGAAGACAAGCCCGCCGGCCACGACGGCTCCGTACAGATCGCCCGCGACGGTCACGACGCGCAGCCCGCGCCAGACGACGAGGAGGTAGAGGAGGAGCAGGACCGCACAGCCGACGAAGCCGCGCTGCTCGCCGAGCGACGCGAATGCGAAGTCCGTCGCGTGCTCAGGGAGGAAGTCGAGCCGCGTCTGGGTCGCTCCGAGAACGCCCCGCCCGTCGAAGCCTCCGGAGCCGATCGCCGTTGTCGACTGATTCACGTTCCAGGTGAGGCCACTCGGATCGCGTTCTGGATCGAGAAACCCGGTGATGCGCAGGGACTGATAGGGCTCCAGCACCTCGACCCCGGCGGAGGGGAGAAACCAGAGCACGGAGAGCACGAGGAAGATCCCTGCCGCGACAAATGCTAAGAGCTGGCGCCAGCGCACTCCGGCGAAGAAGAGCACTGCGAGAAGCGCAGCGGCGTACACGAGCGCCGTGCCGAGATCCGGCTGGAGGAAGACGAGCAAGATCGGCGCGGCGCCGAGGCCGATCGCGATGAAGATCGTCCGCCAGCTCGTGACACGCCCCGCGCGGCCGACGAGGAAGCCCGCGAGCGCGAGGACGAAGAGAACCTTGCCGAGCTCGGAGGGCTGAAACTGGATGACACCGAGGTCGATCCACCGCTTCGAGCCGCGAATCTCCTCGGCAAAGGCGAAGACGAGGACCATCAGCGCGAGAGTCACGCCGTACAGCAGCTTCCAATAGCGACGCACGAGATCGAGCGGAGCGAGAACGGCCGTGATCAGCCCACAGAGGCCGACTACCGCGGCAATCGTCTGCCGCGTCAGGAAGTAATTCTCGTCCCCGGGGACGTCGAAGCGGGTGATCCCGTCCACGACCCACAGGCCGTACCCGACGAGCACCCCGGCGGCGATCAGAAGCACCCAGTCGAGGCTGCGGACGAACGCGAGAGGCCTGGGCATCGCCCTCGGGCCGCGAACCGATACGGGTGGACGTCCGGCGACGTCGATCATCAGTCCGTCTCCTCGAGCAGGGCCGTGTTCACGGGCGCCTGCTGGCCGAAGAACTTCTCGAACACCTTGAGCGCCGCGGGTGCGGCGGCGGTCGACCCGTGGCCGCCGTTCTCGATCAGCGCGCAGACGACGAGCTGGGCGTTCTCCGACGGTCCCCAACCACACCACCAGGACTGATCCTCGAGGTGGTCGCTTGGAAAGCCGGGCAGGGGGACGAGCTTCTCCGCCGTTCCGGTCTTGCCGGAGATCGGAACGCCGTAGTTCCCGAAGACGGCCGACGACGTGCCGCTCCCAGAGTGGGTGGCGAGAAAGAGACCTTCGCGGACGACGCGAACGGCTTCCGGGTCGAGCTTGGCCGACTTCGGAGGAAGCGGCGCGAACTGGCGCTCGATCACGCGTGGCGAGTTCTTGCTACCCGGACGTTCGACATCCGAGACGAGATAGGGAGTGACGACGTTGCCGCCGTTCGCGAGCATCGCGTAGAACGCGGTCATCTGGAGCGGGGTGACGAGCAGATCCTTCTGCCCGATCGCGAGCTGGATCGAGTCGCCCGGGTTCCAGGCGCGATCC
>JACCVK010000013.1 GCA_013698195.1 Actinomycetota bacterium
GATGGAGCTCTCGACCGAGCGGCGCGGACGCTTCGACCACATGGAGTATCTGAGCGAAGAACGGGTCCTGCTCTTGTACGAGTTGCCCCTCGGCGAGATCGTGCTCGACTTCTACGACCAGCTGAAGTCGCGCACACGCGGCTATGCGAGCTTCGACTACGACCTGGCGGGCTTCCGGCCGGGCGAGCTCTCTCGCGTGGACATCCTCGTGGGAGGGGAGCAAGTCGACGCCCTCTCGCTCATCGTCCACCGCGATGAGGCGTACGAGCGCGGCCGTCAGCTCGTCGAGCGTCTGCGGAAGGAGATCCCACGGCAGATGTTCGATGTGCCCGTGCAGGCGGCGATCGGGTCGCGCGTGATCGCGCGCGAGACCATCAAGGCGCGGCGGAAGGACGTGCTCGCGAAGTGCTACGGCGGCGACATCACGCGCAAGCGCAAGCTGCTCGAGAAGCAGAAGAAGGGCAAGAAGCGGATGAAGCAAGTCGGGGGCGTCGAGGTTCCGCAGGAGGCGTTTCTCGCCGTGCTCAACCTCGGCGACGAGAAGAGGCGCTGATGGGCGTGCGGCACCTCTACGTGCACATGCCGTTCTGCGTGCACCGCTGCGGGTATTGCGACTTCGTCACGGTGACCGGCCGTCGAGGCGAGCATGCGTCCTACGTCGACGCGGTTCTCGCAGAGCTCGCGCTCGAGCAGCGGGTGCTCGCGGAGCGGGTAGAGACGGTATTCGTGGGCGGCGGGACGCCGACGTTCACGGAGGAAGGATCGCTCTCGCGCCTCCTCGAGGCGCTTCCGGTCGCCCGAGAGTTCACGGTCGAGGCAAATCCTGAGACCGTGACGCCCGAGTTGGCGCAGATCCTTCGACAGGGAGGCGTGAACCGCGTCTCGCTCGGTGCGCAGAGCTTCCAGCCACACGTGCTTTCCGTCCTCGAGCGACGGGCAGGCCCGGATGACGTCCGGCGTGCGATGTACCTTCTTCGTGATGCCGGATTCGAAAACATCTCGCTCGACTTCTTGTACGGCGTGCCGGGTCAGAGCGCCGCCGATCTCGATCGCGATCTCGCGGAGGCCCTAGCGCTCGAGCCGGAGCACATGTCCTGGTACGAGCTCGAGGCGAAGCCGGGAACCAGGTTCACACACGCGCACGGGAACGAGCTCCAGCGCCAGGCCGAGGCGATGGAGGACTACTACGAGCGAGTCGTCGACGCGCTGACGGGTGCAGGCTTTCGCTGGTATGAAGCGGCGAACTTCTGTCTCGAACGCGATCGTGCGGGCGGTCGAGACCTGCGGGCGCGACACAATCTCGCGTACTGGCTGGGGCGTGACTACCTCGGCGTGGGTATCGGCGCCGTCTCGACCGTCGACGGCGTGCGCCGGCGGAACCGACCCGGACTCGCGGCGTATGTGAAATCCATCCGCGAGGGGCACAGACCTGCCTCCGAGACCGAGACAATCGATAGCGCGACGCGGATGCGCGAGCGACTGCTGCTCGGGTTGCGGCTCGACGAGCCGCTGCCACTCGAGGACGTGGCGGATGCCCTCGACCGGGAGGCAACAGCGCGGATGGTTGCGGGCGGGCTCGTCGAGATCGGCCGCCGCGAGGGTGACCGGGAAGGCCGTGAGCACGTGTCCTTGACGCGCCGGGGGCGTTTCCTCGCGGGCGGCGTGAGCGCGGAGCTCATGCTCGTCGGCCAAAGCTGACCAGGTTCACGCGGTCTGAGTCGGAGCGATCGAGTCAGACGAACCAGGCCCACGCCTGGTCTCACGCCCGCGGCGACCAAGACAAGATTGACCAAGCACGCCTCGAGTCGCGCGATCCCGCCCCTCGGCAGCGCTGGAAACGGCAGGGGAGGCGGGTACCATCGGACCCAGATGCAGCTCTCGTCTCGAAAGCGCGAGATCCTCCGCCACGTGGTCGAGGAGTATGTGGCGACCGGGCAGCCGGTGGGTTCTCGTTCGCTGCTCGAGCGCTCGAAGCTCAGCGTCTCGTCCTCCACCGTCCGCGGCGAGCTGGCGGAGCTCGAGACGCTCGGTCTCCTCACGCAGCCGCACACCTCGGCGGGACGCTTGCCGACCGACAGCGGCTACCGGCTCTACACGGAGGAGCTCGTCGAGGCACTGGAGGGGCGGCCCGACGCGCTCGGCGTCGATCTCCGCGCGATGCGCGACGAGGTGGAGGATGCGCTACGGGCGACCACCGACATGCTCTCTCGCGCCACCCACCTGCTCGCGCTAGTGTCGGCGCCGTCGCTCGAGACGGCGACGATCCGGCACGTCGAGGTGCTCGCGCTCCAGCCGACGAGCGTCATGGTGGTCGCGATCACGTCCACGGGCGGTGTGACGAAGCGGGTGTTCCGCCTCGACGGGCCGGTCGATCAGGGTCTGGTCTCATGGGCGTCGGAGTACTTGAACGAGCGGCTGACGGGAGTTCGTCTCGGCTCGAGCACCGCGCGACGCCGGCTCGAGGAGCCCGACCTCTCGCCGCGCGAGCGCGACTTCCTGGGACTGCTCGGCTCGGCCATCCTCGACGCACGCGTCGACGACGGTCCGCAGGTCTTCGTCGGCGGTGCGCCCGGTCTTCTCGAGGAAACGCGCGCCGAAGAGCTCGAGGCGACGCTCCGTCTGCTCGAGCTGCTCGAGCGACGCG
>JACCVK010000316.1 GCA_013698195.1 Actinomycetota bacterium
CCGCCATACCCTCACGGAGCTTGAAGCTCGCGATCGACTTCGTCGCCTTGCGCACCTGTGCTCGCTGGGCCGCGATCGTCGTCAGCTCCTCGATCGCGGAGTCGAGCGCTTTCGCGTCCGTCTTCGCTTCGCCGACGCCCATATTCAGCGTGATCTTCGTAACCCGGGGAACCTCCATGACGGACGTGAGCTCGAGCTCCTCCTGGAGCTGCCCGCGGATCTCGGTCTCGTAGCGCTCCTTGAGGCGCGGCGTGTACGTCTCGGGGGCAGCCGTCGCGCTCACCGGTCGATCTCCTGGCCACAGCCCTCGCGCTTGCACACCCGTGCTCTGACGGTCGCGCCCTTGATCTCCTTCTCGACGATCCCGACGCGGGTCGGGTTGCCACAGACCGGGCAGACGACCATGACGTTCGCGACCGGAATCGGCGCGGGCTTGTCGATGATCCCGCCTGGGACGACCTGCGTACCTCCCATGCGAGAGGCGTCCCTGATCGGGCGCGGCCGTGTATGCCGCTTGGCGACGTTCAGGTTCTCGACGATCACCCGCCGCTCGGACGGGCGCGCCTCGATGACGCGGCCCTGCTTGCCGCGATCCTTCCCGGCCAGGATCTGGACGAGATCGCCCTTCTTCACCTTCATCTTCACGGCCACGGCTAGAGAACCTCCGGTGCCAAGCTGACGATCTTCATGTAGTTCCTCTCGCGAAGCTCCCGCGCGACGGGCCCGAAGATGCGCGTCCCGCGCGGGTTCGACTGTGCATCGATCAGGACGGCGGCGTTCTCGTCGAATCCGATGAGCGTGCCGTCGTCCCGGCTGAAGGGCTTCTTCGTCCGGACGATGACCGCTTTCACGACCTCGCCCTTCTTGACCGAGCCCTGGGGTGTTGCGGACTTCACGGTAGCAACGATCACGTCTCCGACCCGTGCGTAGCGGCGGTGCGAGCCGCCGAGCACGCGGATGCAGAGGAGCTCGCGCGCCCCTGTGTTGTCGGCCACCTTGAGTCTCGACTCCTGCTGGATCAACGCCTCGACCTCTCCCTACTTCGCAGCCTCGACGACGCGCTGGAGGCGCCACCGCTTCATGCGGGAGAGCGGCCGCGTCTCGACGATGAGCACGATGTCTCCCACCTTCGCCTCGTTCTGCTCGTCGTGCGCGTGGAACTTCGCGCTGCGACGGATGACCTTCTTGTAGCGCCGGTGCATCTTGACCGTGTCCACGCGGACGACGATGGTCTTGTCCATCGCAGACGAGACGACGGTCCCCTGCCGCTCCTGGCTCCGGCCACGCTCGTGCTCGGGCTTCGCAAGCCGGGTGATGGGCTTGCGCTCGGCAGGCTTCTCGCGCGTCGGCTTCGAGCGCGTTCGACGTTGCGAGCGGGGCAAGCGCTTCTTCTTTCGCTTCTCCGGTGCGGCGGGGGGCGCTTCGACGGCACCGCTCGGCCCGGCGCCGGCCGCGGCGTCAGGCGGAGGCTCGTCTGTGACAGCCTCGTCGACCCCAGGCTCCTCGTCGGCAGGCTCCTCGTCGGCGGGTGCCTGCTCGTCGGTAGCAGCGGCCTCGGCGGCGGGCGCGTCGTCAGCTGCTGCCTCCGTGTCGGGAGCGGGGTCGCCTGCCGGCTTGTCGTCGTCTGTTGCCTGTGGTTCGGGAGCACCCTCGGCCACCGGCTCCGCCGGCGGAGCCTCCTCGGCGGCGGGCTCCTCTGGAGGAGCGTCCTCGGCGAGGCTCGCTTCGGCCGGAGCGTCCTCTGCTCCGGGCTCCTCGCTGGGAGCCTCGTCGCTGGGAGCCTCATCCGTGGGAGCCTCGTCTTCGACCTCCGCGTCAGCGGGAGCTTCTTCGGGGGTCTCCACGGTCTCCTCGGCCTGCTCGATTCTGTCTTTGTCGTCAGCCATCTACGTTTTCCCTCTGGCGCGTTCGTGTTTGACGGTCAGGATCCGGGCGATCTCTCGCTTCGCGTGACGAAGCTCGGCGCTGTTCTCCAGCACACCGGTCGCGGTTTGGAACCGGAGATTGAAGAGCGACTGTCGAGTCTCGGCCATCTTCTGGTCGAGCTGGTCGTCGGTGAGCTCACGCAGTTCTCTAGCTCTCAAAGAGATCGGCCTCTCTCTTCACGAACTTCGTCTTGATCGGAAGCTTCTGGCCGGCAAGGCGGAGCGCCTCCTTCGCCAACGGCTCGGGAACGCCGCCGAGCTCGAACATCACGCGGCCTGGCTTGACCACGGCTACCCAGCCCTCGGGCGATCCTTTGCCGGAGCCCATTCGCGTCTCCGCCGGCTTCTTGGTGTAGGGCTTGTCCGGGAAGAGGTTGATCCAGACCTTTCCGGTACGGCGGATCCTGCGAGTCGCGGCGATACGGGCAGCCTCGATCTGCCGGTTGGTAATCCAACCCGCCTCGAGCGCCTTGAGCCCGTAGTCCCCGAACTGGACGTCCGTCTGGCCCTTCGAGACGCCTGTACGGCGACCGCGGTGATAGCGCCGGTACTTCGTCTTGCGCGGCATCAACATCAGGCGTTGTCTCCGCTCTCGGGCGCCGCCTCGGATGTGGACTCGGGTGCAGGCTCGACCGGAGCTGGGGTCTCCATGGCGGGGGCCTCAACGGCCGGGGACTCGACGGAGGTGTCCTCGGTTACGGCGTCCGTCACCGGCTGCTCCTGCGCGCCCTGCTCGCCGAGCCCACGCCTCGGACCGCGTCCTGGACGCTGGCCTCGCCGCTTGCGCGGAACGATGCCAAGTCCCTCGCGGTCGGCACTGCGTCCACGACCCTCTCGCGAGGCGCCGAGGCCCTCGGCGGACGAACCGCGGCGGCGGCGTGCCTGATCCTGGTCGCCGAGACGAGCATCGCGGCCGCCTGCGCCCTCGTAGCCTTCCGGCATGATCTCGCCCTTGTTGACCCAGACCTTCACCCCGATCGCGCCGAAGGTCGTCCGCGCCTCGGCGAAGCCGTAGTCGATGTCCGCGCGAATCGTGTGCAGCGGCACGCGGCCCTCTGAGTACATCTCTCGCCGGCTCATCTCGCCGCCGCCGAGCCGCCCGGCCGCGGTGATCTTGATTCCCTGAGCGCCGGAGCGCATCGCCGAGGCGAGCGAGCGCTTCATCGCGCGGCGGAAGCTCACCCGATTCGTGAGCTGCTCGGCGATTGACTGCGCTACGAGCTTCGCGTCCAGCTCGGGACGCTTGATCTCGTTGATGTTGATGTGGACGTTCTTCTGCGTGATCGCGTGGAGCTCACGCCGCAGCGCGTCCACCTCGACACCGGACTTCCCGATCACGATGCCGGGGCGCGCGGTGAAGATGTCGACCGTGATCCGCTGCTTGTCCTTGCGAATCAGGATGTCTGACAGCCCCGCGTGCGAGAGCTTGCCGAGGATGTGCCTGCGGATCTTCACGTCCTCCAGCAGGTAGCCCGCGAACTCCGGCTTGCCCGTCCACCAGTTCGACTTCCAGTCATGGATGACGCCGACGCGGAACCCGCCGGGATGCACCTTTTGCCCCATTAGCTGACGGCCTCCTTCTTCTTGGCCGGCTTCCTCGCCGGCGATCGGCGCTTGGGCTTCGCTGGTGGCGCACCCTCTTCCTTCGTCTGGTCTTTCGTCCCGGCCCTCGCCCGGGACGCGGTGCTCGCGGGCGAGGCAGGAGCGTAATGGGTCAGAAAGTTCATCCCGGCGGGATGCGGGTCGGCGTCATCCACGACTG
>JACCVK010000328.1 GCA_013698195.1 Actinomycetota bacterium
CTCACATAGTCGGCTCCCAGCAATCCACGCAGCACCTCCTCGCGCGCGGGCAGGAGCCGATACACATCCGACGACGGGAACGGCGTGTGCAGGAAGAACCCGATCGAGAGGTCAGGCGCGCGGCGGCGCAGGATGCCCGGCACGAGCATCAGGTGGAAGTCGTGCACCCAGACGCGTGTCTCCGGGCCGCAGAGGTCCAGGATCGCGTCCGCGAACCGCTCGTTCACCCGGACATAGTGCTGCCAGGCCTCGGGCGTGATTCGCATGCGGTCGCCGAAGTAGTGGAACAGCGGCCAGAGCGTGTCGTTGCAGACGCGACCGTAGAAGTCCTCCTCCTCGTCCGCCGAGAGGTAGACGGGTACGAGCTTGTCCTTGGCGAGGCGCTTCGTAACCTCGCGCTCGAGCGAGTCGGGCACGACGGCACCGGGCCAGCCGACCCACAGCGACTCGCCACGCACGGCGCGAAGCGCGGCCGCGAGCCCGCCCACCGACTGCGAGACGTCGAAGTCGTCGTCCCGCACGAGGACGCGAACGGGCAGGCGATTGCTCGCGATGACGAGATCCGGATGTCGCTTGCCTCGGGCCAGTGCGCGTCCTTGGAGAGCGCGGTCCCGCCGCGCGTGTACAACCTACGTCTCCGGCAACGGCTCGACCATGACCAACGGCCTCGGCATCATCGGCAACTGCTCGTACAACGCGCTGCTCCGCGAGGGCTCCGTGGAGTGGCTGTGCTGGCCGCGTCCCGATTCGAGCTTCGTCTTCGGACCGCTTCTCGACCGCGAGCGCGGTGGCGTCTTCGCCGTGGAAGCTGTCGACGCGGACGACGTGCGCCAGCAGTACATCGAGAACACGAACGTCCTGCGAACGGTGTTCAGCGGGTCCGAGGGCAGCTTCGAGCTCATCGACTTCGCGCCCCGGTTCGCGCTATACGACCGCTTCTTCAAGCCCTCGATGCTCATCCGGATCCTGCGGCCGCTCTCGGGGGAGCCGAAGGCACTCGTGCGCTGCAAGCCCGTGCACGACTACGGAATCGCCGAGTCCGCGTCCTGGCGGGGCTCGAATCACATCGAGTACACCGACTTCTCGACGCCGGTCCGGCTCACCACCACCGTTCCGCTGACCTACATCGAGGACGAGCGGGCGTTTCTCCTCGAGCGCGACCGCCATCTCGTCCTCACGTGGGGCCAGCCGCTCGAGGCCGGGATCCAGGAGACGGCGGAGCGCTTCCTCGAGCGTACGATCGACTACTGGCGGCGTTGGGTGAAGGCGACGCGTGTTCCGCGGGACTACCAGGCCGAGGTCATCCGCTCTGCCCTCGTTCTCAAGCTTCACCAGTACGAGGACACGGGCGCGCTCCTCGCCGCCACGACGACAAGCCTTCCGGAGCATCCCGGGTCCGGCCGGACGTGGGACTACCGCTACTGCTGGCTGCGCGACTCGTACTTCACGCTCAACGCGCTCGAGCGGCTCGGCCACTCCGAGGAAATGCTGCTGTTCCTCGAGTACTTGAGGAACCGCGCGGACGAGCGCGAGGGCGCGCTCCAGCCCGCTTACCGGATCGACGGCGGCTCGGACGCGCCGGAGCGGGAGCTCGAGCACCTCTCGGGGTTCCGCGGCGACGGGCCGGTGCGCGTCGGCAACCAGGCGTTCGAGCACCTCCAGAACGACGTCTACGGCGAGATGGTGCTCGCGGTCAGCAGGCTCTTCCTCGACACGCGGTTCGTCGGTGAGGTTCCACCCCACACGGCGGTTGAGATCGTCCAGGGCCTCCTCGAGCAGATCGAGGCGCGGCTCGAGGAGCCGGACGCCGGTCCCTGGGAGTTCCGTGGCCGGACGCGCCTTCACTCCTTCACGGTGCTCATGCATTGGGCGGGCGCGCGGCGGGCGGTCGAGGTCGCGGAGACGCTCGGGGCGGAGGAGCTTGCGGACCGCGCACTGGAGCTCGAAGCGCGCGCAGCCCAGATCCTCGAGACCCGCTGCTGGAACGACCAGATCGGCGCGCTCACACAGGTTGCGGGCGAGCCGGAGCTCGACGCTGCACTCCTCCTGGCAGTCCATCTTGGCTTCTTCGCCCCCGACGACCCGCGTGCGACGACGCACGTGGACGCGATCCGGGACGGCCTCTCACTCGACGGGGGTCTCCTGCGGCGCTATTCGGTGCAGGACGACTTCGGCGTCATGGAGGCGGCGTTCACGGTGTGCACGTTCTGGCTCGTCGAGGCGCTCGCGATCCTGGGCCGGACGGACGAGGCGCGGGAGCTCTTCGAGCGATTGATCGGCTTCCACAACGGTCTCGGTCTCTTCAGCGAAGATCTCCTACCCGATACGCACGAGCAGAGCGGCAACTTCCCGCAGACGTACACACACGTCGGGCTCATCAACGCCGCGTTCCGACTGTCGCGCCGCTGGGACTAGGCCGGGCACCGTCCGTAAGCCGCACCGCTCGTAACGATCAGCAACTCGCATCCTCTTTCGGAGTGCGCGGGTCGCTCGGGTCGTTCTCACAACCATGCCCCCGCACCCGTTTTACTTGTAGTGACGGCTCCCGTCAGGCACGTGTGGGCGGCGCTCCTGATCGTCTATGTCGTCTGGGGCTCGACCTACTTCGGGATCAAGATCGTGGTCGACACGATCCCACCGCTCCTTGCCGGCGGCAGCCGTTTCCTCGTGGCCGCCGCGCTGCTCGCGGCGATCCTCACGATCCGTGGAACGAGTCTGCGGATCACACGGCGTGAGCTGCTGTCCACTGGAGTCGCGGGTCTCCTGCTCCTCACGCTCGGTGTCGGCATCGTGCACGTCGCGGAAACCCGCATCGACTCGAGCGTCGCCGCGATGATCGCGGGAACGGTGCCGCTCCAGATCTTCGTCATGCGCACGGTTGCGCGCGAGAGCCCGGCCCGCGCAACGCAGCTCAGCGCGCTGACCGGCCTTGTCGGACTCGGTCTCGTCATCGCACCCGGTCTCGGCGCGCGCTCGACCGCGCTCGGTCTGGCGATCATGGTTGTCGCGTCGTTCGCTTGGTCGACTGGCTCGTTCCTCTCCAAACGGCTCGAGCTGCCGCAGGACCCGTTCGTCACCACGGTGTACGAGATGGCTCTCGGCGGAACCTTTCTGACCGTCGCCGCTCTCGCGTTCGGCGAGCTCGGCGAGCTCGACAGCGCCGCCTTCGCGACGGACTCGGTGCTCGCGTGGGCCTACCTCGTCGTGATGGGCTCGCTCGTCGGGTTCACCGCGTACGCCTGGCTCCTACGAGTCGCACCGATCTCGCTCGTCGTAACACACCAATACGTGAACCCGCTGGTCGCGATCGCGCTGGGCGTTCTCTTCCTCGGAGAACGTCCGAGCCCGCTCACCCTGGTCGGCGCACTCGTCGTGATCGGAGCGGTCTACGTGGCGATCCGGGCGGAGACCACTACGACTGGACCTGCGACCGTTGCGCCGCGAGGAACTCCAGCAGATCAGAACGCGTGAGAATGCCCGTCGGCTTGCCGGCCGTGGCGACGACGACGGCTCCGTTCGTGCCGGACAGCCCCTCATAGACCTCGACCACCGACGCATCCGCGTCGACTGCCGGCAGCGGCGGTTGCATTGCGACCGCCACGTCCTCGTTCAGCGCGTCCGGATTCCGGAACACGCGGTCGAGGAGCGCGCGCTCGTGCAACGAGCCGACGACGTCGGCGAGCGAGTCGACCGGTTCGTTGCGGACGACCGGCAGCTGCGAGATCCCATACCGCTGCATCGTGTCGATCGCCGAGCCGACCTTCTCGTGCGAGCCGACGGTGACGAGGTCGGGCACGTCGTGGCCGACTCGGCGGAACCGCAGCACCGCCTCCACCGCGGGCGGTGGCGTCGTCCGCTCGAGCAAGCCGTACTGAATCATCCAGTTGTCGTCGTAGAACTTCGAGAGGTACGAGCGCCCGCTGTCAGGGAAGAACATGAGGACGCGCGCGTCGGAGCCGAGCCGCTTGGCGAGCTCGATCCCGGCATGCGCGGTCGTACCCGTGGATCCGCCGACGAGTAACCCCTCCTCGCGCGCCAGGCGGCGTGCAACTCGAAACGAGTCGCGGTCGGACACCCGTACCCACTCGTCGACCACGTCGGCGTCGAGCGTGTCCGGCCAGCACTCCTTTCCGATTCCCTCGACGAGGTACGGCCCGGTCGGGTGGCGCTCGTCCGCGGTGAAGATCGACCCCTCGGGGTCCACGCCGACGATGCGTACGTCCGGCTTGCGCTCCTTGAAGTAGCGGCCGACGCCCGTGATCGTTCCACCGGTTCCGACCGAGATGACGATTGCGTCGATGTCGCCGTCCGTCTGCTCCCAGAGCTCGGGCCCGGTCGTCTCGTAGTGCGTCTCCGGGTTCGAGGGATTCGAGTACTGGTCTGGCTTGTAGCCGCCCGGAATCTCCTCGGCGAGGCGATCCGACACCGAGTAGTAGCTCTCGGGAGAGTGCGGATCGACCGCGGTGGGCGTGATCACGACCTCGGCGCCGTACGCTCGGAGCATCGAGATCTTCTCCTGGCTCATCTTGTCCGGCATGACGAAGATGCAGCGGTAACCGCGGAGCGCAGCCGCGATCACCAGCCCGACGCCGGTGTTGCCCGAGGTCGGCTCGACGATCGTCCCTCCCGGCCGGAGCTTCCCCGCCTGCTCCGCCGCTTCGATCATCGCGAGCCCGATCCGGTCTTTCACCGAGCCACCGGGGTTCAGGTACTCGAGCTTCGCGAGGAGCTGCCCCGGTACCTCCCTGCTCAGCCGGTCGAGACGAACGATCGGCGTGCGACCGACGAGCTCGAGGACGGTGGGGTACTCGCGACGGGCCAACGCGGGTAGAAGCCTACTTCGGACTTTCACCACCACGCTCGCGCGCGACCGTGCGCTAGCGTCCCGGGCGATGGCCGTGCACGTCGCCGCGGAGGAGCTTGAGGCCGGTCTCTCGCAGATCCTGTCCTCACCCGCCGACCTCGGCACGGTGGAGCTTGTGGTGCGCCGTCCGTCCGAAGGCGAGCGCGAGGTGCTCGCTGAGGGGCTGCTCGACGTCGAACGGGGTCTCGTCGGCGACGATTGGCAAGCCCGAGGCAGCAGGCAGACCGACGACGGGTCGGCCCATCCGGGGATGCAACTGACGCTGATGAACGCGAGAGCGATCGCCCTGATCGCGGGAGAACGCGAACGCCGGGCGCTCGCCGGCGACCAGCTCTACGTCGATCTCGACCTCAGTCCGGAGAACCTGCCGCCCGGCGCTCGCCTCGAGGTCGGATCGGCGGTGGTCGAGGTGACCGAGGTGCCCCACACGGGCTGCGCGAAGTTCAGCCAGCGCTTTGGGTCCGCTGCGATCCGGTTCGTCAACTCGCCGTCCGGACGGGCGCTCCGGCTCCGCGGGATGTACGTGCGGGTGATCGAGCCAGGAGTCGCGCGGCCGGGCGACTCGATTCGCAAGCTCTGAGCACGTGGTCGACGAAGCTCGCCTCGAGAGCTACGAATCCGGCCTCGCACCGAAGACTGAGGGCTGGTTCGTCGTCAACGTGCGGGACGCCGCTTGGGACACTCATGACGTCTTCGGCTCGAGCTGCATGTTCGAGTCGCGCGACGCCGAGTTCGCCGATCTCGGAATCCGGATCTGCACCCTTCTGCCGGGCCAGCCGAACGGGCTCTACCACGGCGAGGACACGCAGGAGAATTTCCTCGTTCTAGCCGGCGAGTGCCTGCTGCTTGTCGAGGGCCAGAAGCGCCCGCTCCGAACATGGGACTTCGTCCACTGCCCGCCGCACACGGAGCACATCCTCGTGGGCGCGGGTCAAGGCCCGTGTGTCGTCCTGCTAACCGGCAATCGTCGCGAAGGACGTCCAATCTTCTATCCCGTGTCCGAGCTCGCGTTGCGCCACGGTGCGGGGGTCGAGGTAGAGACGCCGAGCCCCCGCGAGGCGTACGCGGGCTATGCAGACGAGACCTTGGAGCGACCTGAATACTGGGATGAGCTGCCGTGGGCAGCCGGATCTGAGAGCTGAGCGCTCGGCACTGAGCGCTCAGCACTGGGCGCCGGCTAGTGCCGGAAGTGCCGGCGGTGGGTGAAGACGAGCGCGCCGCGTCCGGCCTCGACCGCCTTGATCACCTCATCGTCACGCTTCGAGCCGCCGGGCTCCATGATCGCCACGACTCCGGCGTCGAGTGCCAGCTGAGGCCCATCCGCGAACGGAAAGAAGCCGTCCGAAGCGAGCACCGCTTCTGTCACGTCGTGCCCGAGCTCGGCCGCCTTCCCGAGCGCAATCCGAACGGCGTCCACGCGGCTCATCTGGCCCGCGCCGATCCCGAGCGTTTGCAGCCCTTTCCCCAGCACGACGGCATTCGAGTCGACATGTTTCGCAACCCGCCACGCGAAGAGGAGATCGCCCCACTGCGCCTCCGTGAGCTCCCCGCACACGAGCTCCATCCCGTCGCGCTCGGCGACGTCCCAGTCGCGATCCTGCACGAGCAGGCCTCCGAGCACGCGGCGGTAGTCCCGATCGGTCTCGGTGCTTACGCGACGCTCGGTGTCGTTCAGCAGCCGGAGTGCACGCTTGCGGACGAGCACCTCCGTCGCCTGCTCGTCGAATCCGGGTGCGAACAGCACCTCCACGAACTGCCCGGCGAGCGAGATCCCGAGCGCGGCCGAGACGGGTCGGTTGAGGACGACGACGCCACCGAACGCCGAGACGGGGTCTGCGGCGAGAGCCTTCGCATACGCCTCCTCGATCGTGGCCGCGACCGCGACTCCGCACGGATTCGCGTGCTTGACGATCGCGCAGGCGGGCAGCTTGAACTCACGGAGCAGGAGCCGCGCGGCAGAGAGGTCGTTCAGATTGTTGAACGTGAGCGGCTTTCCGTGAAGCTGCTCGACTCGCGAGAGAAGCTGCGAGCGCGTTCCCCGCTCCCCGTAGTACGCGGCCCGCTGGTGCGGGTTCTCGCCGTATTCGAGATCGAGCACCTTGTCGAAGGAGAGCGTGAGCGTGTCCGGGAAGGTCTCGCGCTCCGCGAACCAGCGCGAGATCGCAGCCTCGTAGGCTGCCGTTGCGGCAAACGCGCGGGCGGCGAGCGCGCGTCGGGTATCCACCGGGATCTCGCCCGCCTCGCGGAGCTGCTCGAGCACGAGCTCGTAGTCCTCGGGTCGGCAAATTGGTGCGCAGTGGGCAAAGTTCTTCGCCGCACCACGCAGCAGCGCCGGGCCGCCGATGTCGATGAGCTCAACAGCTTGCTCTTCCGTGATCCCGTGTCCAGCGACCGCGGCCTCGAACGGATAGAGGTTGACGCAGACGAGGTCGAACGGCTCGATCGATTGCTCTTCGAGCGCGCGGACGTCCTCCTCGACATCGCGTCGCGCGAGGATTCCGGCATGGACGCGCGGATGCAGCGTCTTCACCCGTCCTCCGAGCATCTCGGGGAACGACGTGAGGCTCTCGACACGGACGACGTCGAGTCCGACATCCTCCAGCAGCCCTGCCGTTCCTCCGCTGGCGACGAGCTCGACTTCGAGTGCCGCGAGCCCACGCGCGAAGGACGCGAGCCCGGTCTTGTCGTAGACGGAGATCAGCGCGCGCACAGCGCTCGAACCACCTTCGGAAGCAACCGGTGCTCGGCCTCGTGCACGCGCTCGCGAAGCGCCTCGACGCTGTCCCCGGGACGAACAGCCACGGGCTCGCTCGCGATCACTGCGCCGGTGTCGACGCCCTCGTCGACGTAGTGAACGGTCGCGGCCGCTTGCTCGGCACCGGCCGCGAGCAAGTCCTCGAGCGGATGCGCGCCTGGGAACTCCGGGAGCGGAGCCGGATGCACGTTAACGACGCGTCCGGGAAAGCGCGCGAGGAACGTGGGCTCGAGCAGGTGCATGTACCCGGCACACACGACGAGCTCGACGGCATGCTGCTCGAGCCAGTCCGCGATCGCATTGTCGCGCGCAGCCCGATCCGGGAACGCGCTCAGCTCGAACACCGCGGTGGGGACACCCGCCTCGGCCGCCCGCTCGAGAGCCCGCGCGGTGGATGTGTTGGACGCGACAGCGACGACCGGTAGCCCCTCGTCGAGCAGCACCTGAAGGTTCGTCCCCGTGCCCGACACCAGCACCCCGATCACGCTGACTCGATCCTGCCGATGACGAGCTCGTCGCCGGGGTCGGGGACGATCGCGCAGTATCCGATCCCGAGGTTGAACACGCGCCGCAGCTCGTCCTCGCTGACATGACCGGCAAGCCACTGGAAGACGGCGGGGCGCTCCCAGGCCTCCCAGTCGATCCGCGCCGCAAGTCCGTCGGGGACGACACGCGCGATGTTGCCCTCGATACCGCCGCCCGTGACGTGTGCGAATGCATGCGCGTGCTCGCGAAGCCGCCGCGCGTCGTCGAGGTAGCAACGCGTTGGGGCGAGCAGGTCGTCGGCGTCGTAGTCCTCTTCCTCGAGCACGCGCCGAACGAGCGTGAATCCGTTCGCGTGCACACCGGCCGAAGGAAAGCCGACGATCGCGTCTCCCGTCTGCACCCGTGAGCCGTCGACCAGCCGCTCGTGCTCGACGATCCCGACACACGTCCCGGCGAAATCGAGCTCCTCGTCCCGGTAGATACCCGGCAACTCGGCGGTCTCGCCGCCGACGAACGCGACCCCGTTCGCGCGGCAGACCTCCGCCGCCCCCTCTACGAGCTCCGCGACCTGCTCGAGCTCGATGCGGTTCGCCGCGACGTAGTCGAGAAAGAGAACCGGGTCTGCTCCCGTGGTTGCGACGTCGTTGATGCAGTGCGCCGCGAGGTCCTTGCCGCACAGGCGAAGTGCGTCCCGCTGGCGCGCCAGTATCAACTTCGTCCCGACCGAGTCGGTCGACGCGACGAGCAGGCGCCGGTCGTCGATCGGATGCACGCCGGCGAAAGCTCCGAACCCACTCGCTCCGGTCGACTCGACGGCTGTACGAAGCCTCTCGACGACGGCAGCGCTGGTGGCGAGCGAGACGCCCGCCTCCGCGTACGTCTGCCGTCTGCCTGCCACGAGCTCGAGTGTATGCGCGCGGACGGATCGGACACGCGCAATCGGCGCCGGATGGCTCCAAGCCACGAGAGATGTCGCTCTACAGTGACGCCGTGACCGCGGTGTCGCTCTGGACCAGTTGGACGCTCGACCCGATCCAGCTCACGCCGATTGCAGTGATCGCGATCGCGTACGGCGTTCGGGCGAGGACGCTCGGGCGCCGCGGTCAGGCGGTGCCGGGGTGGCGCATCGGGCTCTTCGCGCTCGGGATTGCGCTGCTCGTCGTCGCCGTCGCGTCGCCGATCGCTGCAGTCGGCGAGGAGGAGCTCTTCGCGTTCCACATGGCTCAGCACCTGTTCCTCGGCGACCTGGCCCCACTGTGTCTTCTCGCAGGGCTCACTGGACCGCTGATGCGCCCCCTGCTCTCGCTACCCGGCGTCTACCGCCTGCGGATCCTCGCGAACCCAGTCGTCGCGTTGCCGATCTGGGCCGCGAATCTTGCCCTCTGGCACACGCCACTCTTGTACGAGGCCGCGGTCGAGAACGGCGCCGTGCACGCGCTCGAGCACGTCTGCTTCTTCGCTGCCGGGGTCGTGCTCTGGCTCCCGGTCCTCGAGACGCTGCCTGCACCCGAGTGGTTCGGGAGCGGGGCGAAGCTCGGCTACATCGTCGGCGTGCGCCTCGTGGGCACGGTCCTCGGCAACGTCTTCGTCTGGGGCGGCAGCGTCTTCTACGACGTCTACCGGGACGGCGACGACTT
>JACCVK010000335.1 GCA_013698195.1 Actinomycetota bacterium
AACTGGGGACCTCTCCGACCCGAACGGAGCGCGCTACCAGGCTGCGCCACACCCCGGGCGGGCACAGGGTACCGCCTCTATCCTCGATCCGTGCTTCAGGCCGTCTTGTTCGACGTGGACTTCACGCTCTTCCGGCCCGGTCCCGAGCTCGGGCCCGAGGGGTACCGGCGACTCGGGGAGCGGCACGGGCTCGTGCTCGATCCCGGTCGCTACGCGGAGGCGCGGCTCGCTGCCATACAGAAGCTCCAGGCCGAGCGCGACCTCGTTCACGACGAAGAGGTGTGGATTGCGTTTACCGAGCACGTGATCCGCGGGATGAGCGCCGGAACCGGGGCAGGCGCGCGGGAGTGCGCGGTAGACATGGTGCGCGCGTGGGAGCGGCACGAGAACTTCTCGCTGTACGAGGACGCATTGCCCGTGCTCGCCGAGCTCCGGCGGCATGGGCTCCGGATCGGTCTCGTCTCGAACGGCCAGCGCGACCTCGATGAGTTCACCGCGCACCACAGGCTCGACGTCGACGTCGTCGTCGGCTCGAAGGCGCACGGGCGGACGAAGCCACATCCGTCGATCTTCGTCGCCGCGCTCGACGCGCTCGGCGTCCGGCCTGAGCACGCTGCGATGATCGGGGACTCCTACGAGGACGACATCGAAGGCGCTCGCTCGCTCGGGATGCAGGCGATCCTGCTTGACCGTGACGGCCTGCGCCCGGATGCGGAAGGACGGATCGACACCTTGCTCGCCCTACCGGCGGCGCTTGGTCTGACGGTCGCGTGACCCCGCTTGGGCCGAGAACGATAACCCGGCTCAGCCGAGGCCGAGCTCGCGTCGCCAGGTATCGGTGTGCTCGCCGAGCTCGGGCACGATGCCTGTCGGCTCGAGCGCGAACTCGGCCGCCGCCTCCTCGAGCGTCGCGACCGGGCCGACGCACGCGTCCTCGCCCGCGAACAGCTCGAGCCACTCGGCGAGCGTCCGTCTCGCGAAGACGCTCGCGAGCTCTTCCGCCAATGTCTCCTGCTCGGGCGCGTATTGTCGCTCGGCGAGATCTGCGCGGCCGATGACCGCGCACAATCGTGTGAAGAACTTCTCCTCGAGCGCGCCGACGGTCAGCAGCCGGGTATCCGCACACTCATAGACCCGGTAGCAGGCGAGAGCGCCCGTGAGCATGCGTGGCACCGGGTCGCCGTCGAGTCGGTGGCTCACGAGGTCATGCGAGCCATGTGTCATCGATACGACGATCCGTGCGCCGGCTCCCGTCCGCTCGCGCTCCAGCAGCGCCGCGAGCACGCGTGTTACCGCGCCGAGCGCACCGGCGGCTAGGTCGGCGGCTTGGATCTCCGGTAGCCCGGGTGCGGTGTCAGCGAGCGCGCCTGCCCAGCCGAGGTAGTTCAGGTCATGACCGGCCCGTGCGGCGTGGTGACCAGAGGAGCCGAAGCCGGTTATCGAGCAGTAAACCGTCCGTTCCGAGACGTCGTCGGGGCCGATGCCGAGCTTGGCCGCGACGCCTGGACGAAACCCCTCGAGCACGACGTCTGCCCGGGCGCAGAGCAACCTCGCGAGCTCCGGATCGGCCTTGAGGTCGCAGACGACCGACTCGCTGCCTGCACGCAAGCGAGCGTCCCAGCCCGCTGCCGTTCGCCGCAGGGGATCGCCGTCGAGCGGCTCCACCCGGACGACGCGCGCGCCGAGCCGCAGGAGCTCCCGACTAGCGTACGCACCGGGCAGGTAGCGGGTGAAGTCGGCGACCAGGATGCCTGCGAGCGGTTGCACGCGCGCTGACCCTATCTTCTATCCTCGAGTCGTTGACTACTCGTTCAATAGCCTCGGAGGAGAAGCGGAAGCTCATTCTCGACGCCGCAGTCCGGGTGTTCGCCCGCGGCGGCTACCACGGCTCGCGAGTCGGGGACATCGCAGAGGAAGCCGGCATCGCGCACGGGTTGCTCTACCACTATTTCGAGTCGAAAGAGGCGGTGCTGCACGCGGTCTTCCGCGAGAACTGGGGCGAGCTGCTCGGCCGTTTCCGCGAGGTCGAGGTCGCCGAAGGGCCGGCCGGCGACAAGCTCGCGGGCATCGCGAAGATCCTCCTGCGCACGTGGCGCAACGACCCCGCGCTCGTCACGGTCATGGTGCGCGAGGTCGCGCGGAGCCCTCATCTGCAAGAGCAGGTGGACGAGGTGGGTGAGGCGTTCGCGATCCTCCAGCGTGTCGTCGAGCAGGGCCAGGCGGAAGGTGCGGTACGGCGAGATCTCGACCCGCGGCTCGTGAGCTGGATCGTCTACGGCGGCCTCGAGGAGTTGCTCACCGGCTGGGCGCTCGGCCAGCTCCCGGACGGGGAGGAGGAGGTCGCGCGCGCCGAGCAGACTGCGATCGAGATCGCACTCCACGGCCTGAGTGCCTAGGCTGTTTCCGTGATGTATTCAACCTCAATGGCGACGAGTGGGATCGGGTCGAGGACCGCGAGGGCTGGCGCTCGAAGGACGCGTGGGTCGGCGCGCGGCTCAACTCGGAGCTGATCGGCGGCAGCCTGTACGAGCTGGAGCCCGGCGATCGTCTTTGGCCGTACCACACGCACCACGCGAACGAGGAATGGCTCCTCGTCGTGCGCGGGCGACCGACACTCCGGTCGGCCGATAGCGAGCAGGATCTCGAAGAGGGCGACGTGGTCTGCTTCCGGCGAGGGAAGGACGGGTTCCATCAGATCCTGAACCGCACGGACTCGCCGATTCGCGTCTTCATGATCTCGACGCTCAACAAGCCCGACATCGTCGAGTACCCGGATAGCGGAAAGATTGGCGCGCGCAGCGTCGCGGGGGAGCGCATTCTCTTGAGCCGGCCCGGGCCGATCCTCGAGTACTGGGACGGCGAGGACTAGCGCGGTCCGCGCGACGCTCGCCCTAGCGGAACGCGTTCTCGCCGGTGAGCGCCTGGCCGACGACGAGCGTGTGCACCTCGTGTGTTCCCTCGTACGTGAGAACCGACTCGAGGTTGTTCACGTGCCGGATGACCGGGTACTCGAGCGTGACGCCGTTCGCCCCCAGGATCGTGCGTGCGGACCTTGCGACCTCGATCGCGCCGCGGACGTTGCCCATCTTTCCGAGGCTCACGTGCTCGGGCCGGAGGGTGCCTGCGTCCTTCATCCGCCCGAGGTGGAGGGCGACCAGCGATCCGCGGTTCAGCTCGAGTGCCATCTCCGCGAGTTTCTGCTGCGTGAGCTGGTAGCCCGCGATCGGCTTGCCGAAGACGATTCGCTCCTTCGCATAGTCGAGCGCCGACTCGAAGCACGCTCGCCCCGACCCGACGGCGCCCCACACGATCCCAAAGCGTGCTTCGTTGAGGCAGGAGAGCGGACCGCGGAGCGTTGTCGCCTCTGGCAGAACGCTCTCGTCCGGAACGCGGACGTCCTGAAAGACGAGCTCCGAGGTCACCGAGGCACGCAGCGAGAGCTTCTTGTGGATCTCGGGTGCGGAGAATCCCGGCATGCCCTTCTCGACGATGAAGCCCCGGATCGCCCCGTCGTCGGTCCGTGCCCAGACGATCGCGATGTCGGCAATCGTCCCGTTGGTGATCCACATCTTCGCGCCGTTCAGGATCCAGTCGGAGCCGTCGCGCCGCGCATGGGTGCGCATCGCTCCCGGGTCGGAGCCCGCGTCCGGCTCTGTCAGCCCGAAGCAGCCGATCACCTCGCCCGCGTGCATCGCCGGCAGCCAACGCTCTTTCTGCTCCTCGGAGCCAAAGCGCCAGATCGGGAACATGGCGAGTGAGCCCTGCACCGAGACGGCGCTGCGAACGCCTGCGTCGCCCGCCTCGAGCTCCATGCAGGTGAGGCCGTAAGCGACCGAGCTCGCACCGGGGAGGCCGTACCCGTCGAGATGCATCCCGTAGAGGCCGAGCTTCGCGAGCTCGGCCAGGAGCTCTCGCGGGAAGATCCCCTGCTCGAACCAATCGCCGACGTCTGGTAGCACATGCTCGCGCACGAACTGGCGCACGCTGTCGCGGATCGCCTTCTCCTCGTCCTCGAGGAGGGCGTCGAGCGCGAGGAAGTCCAGCGGGTCTAGCGCCTGCGGCTCCGTTGTGGTCATCGCCATGCGCACACATCCTACGGCCGAGCGCGGGCGGCTCCTCGTCTTGACCGCGCCAAGGTGTCCCCGTACTGTTACTGACTGACCAGTCAATCGAGGCCGGTCAATCGAGGCCAGTCAATCGGGGCAGAGAGCTGCGGCATGACGACAACGATGGAGGCTGCAATCGCGGCGGGTGTCTCGTTCGCGCTGACGCCTGAACAGTGCGAGCTTCGAGACCTGACGCGGGAATTCGCGGAACGGGAGATCCGTCCCAGGGCTGCGGAGTACGACGAGCACCAGACGCATCCAGCGGACGTGATCGCCACGGCTCACGAGCTCGGCCTGGTGAACGCGCACATCCCCGAGGAGTTCGGCGGGGCCGGGCTGACGGTCTTCGAGGGCATGCTGATGTGCGAGGAGCTCGCGCGGGGCTGCTCCGGGATGGCCACGGCGATCGCCGCGAACTCTCTGGGCTCCGTCCCCGTCGTCCTCGCAGGCTCGGACGAGCAGAGGCGGACGTGGCTGCCGCCGTTGCTCGACGCGCCGATTCTGTGCTCGTTTGCGCTCACCGAGCCGGACGCAGGCTCGGATGCGGCGCGCATCAAGACGACGGCGGAGCGCCGGGGCGACGAGTACGTCCTGAACGGCTCGAAGATGTTCATCACGAACGCCGGCCACGCCTCGTGGTCCGTCGTCTTCGCGTCGACCGATCGCTCGCAGGGGCATAGGGGCCTGTCCGCGTTCGTCGTGCCGATGGACTCGGAGGGCGTCTCGGTCGAGAAGCATCTCGACAAGATGGGGCAGCGCTCGACGGATACGTCTGCGTTCGCCCTGACCGACGTCGTGGTACCGGTCGCGAACCGACTCGGCGGTGAAGGCGACGGCTTCAAGATCGCGATGCAGACGCTCGACATGACTCGTCCTGGAACTGCAGCGAGCGCGGTCGGAGTCGCCCAAGCGGCGTACGAGTACTCCGTGGAGTACGCGAAGCAGCGGGTCACGTTCGACGTGCCGATCGCGATGCACCAGGGAGTGAACTTTCTCATCGCGGACATGGCGACGGAGACCGAAGCTGCCCGCCTGCTCACCTGGCAGGCGGCGTGGATGCTCGACGCCGGATACGGGCGCAAGGCGGCGCTCTACTCGTCGTTCGCGAAGCGGTTCTCGGCGGACACGGCGATGAAGGTGACGACCGACGCCGTCCAGGTCTTCGGCGGATACGGCTACATCAAGGAGTACCCGGTCGAGAAGCTCATGCGCGACGCGAAGCTCTTCCAGATCTACGAGGGGACCTCGCAGATCCAGCGGCTCGTGATCGCGAAGGAGATCTTCCTGCCGCGCGACGACTGAGGTCGCGCGGCGGTTAGGGTCCTCCGGTGCCGATCGAGATCGATCTCTCCGGGCGCGTCGCACTCGTAACGGGCGGCTCGCGCGGGCTCGGGCGGGCCGACGCGCTGACCCTCGCGCAGGCGGGAGCGGATGTTGCGATCGCCGACATCCTCGTCGAGTCCGAGGTCACAGAGGAGACGGATCGCTGGGGGTCCCTTGCGACCGTGGCGCGGACGCAGGGGCTCATTCACACCGAGTCCACCGCCGCGGAGATCCGCGCGATGGGGCGCCGGGCGCTTGCGCTCAAGTGCGACGTCACCGACCGCGCACAGGTCGCGGCGGCGGTCGAGCGGACGGTCGAGGAGCTGGGTGCGGTCGACATCCTGGTCAACAACGCCGCCACCCTTGATCACGTTGGACAATTCCACGACCAGAGCCCGGAGCTCTGGGAGCGCGACCTGCGGGTGAACCTGAGCGGATCGTTCAACTGCGCCCAGGCGGTCTGGCCCTATATGAAGGATTGCGGCTGGGGGCGAGTCGTGAATATGGCATCCGTCGCCGGCACGCTTGGCGGCTTCGGCCAGGCGAGCTACTCGACGACGAAGGCAGGTGTGCTCGGTCTCACGAGGACGCTCGCGATGGAAGGCGCCCGCCACGGAATCACCTGCAACGCGATCGTCCCCGGCGTGATCGGGACCGAGGCGTTCCATCTCGGAAATCCGGCAATGAACGAGCGGATCGTCGCGCGGAGCGCGCTCAAGCGGCCCGGCGACCCCCAGGACATCGCGAACGCGATTGCCTTCCTCTGCTCGGATCTGGCGGCGTACATCACCGGCGTCGGGCTGTACGTGTCGGGCGGAGTCGAGCTCTTCGTCTTCTAGCTCGGTCGCAAAGAGGGCGTTTCCGACGGGGCACCCCGGCCCACCACCCACTGCCGATGCTATCGGCGAAATCCATACGAATGGGTCGCGAAGTGCAACGAGTTCGCACCAATCGACCGCCTCGGAACCGAGGCTGCGCGCTGACGAGTCGTGGTGTGCTCGCCGCTAGACTTCCGGCTCCGTGCGCGCCGACTCGCCTCTTTTCGCGTCGAGCGTTCGCCGGCGCGGCGGTCGTCGCTCGGCGCTGTGGACGCTCGCGTTGGGCGCGGCGGCTCTCCTCGTCGTCGCTGCGCTCGTAGGGCTCGCTTTCGCAGGGTCGCCGGCCGAAGTGGCTGCGGGGACGCACGTCGCGGGCGTCGACATCGGAGGCTTGACCGAGGACGCTGCCGCCGCGAAGCTCGAGCGCGAGTTCGCGAAGGTCGCCGACGAGCCTGTGAGGTTCGTCGCGGGTGACTCGTCCTTCTCGTTTGCCGCGTCGCAGCTCGGGATCCAGCCGGACTGGCCAGGCGCGGTCGCCGCGGCGACTCGCTCCGGTGACGGGTTCGGCCCGTTCCGCGGCTTTCGGAGGCTACACACGCGCTTCTTCGGCGCTGACGTCCAACCGTCCCTCGCGGTCTCGAACGCGGGCCTCGAGTTTGCGCTCGATCGAATCGCGTCGCGCGTCGATCGAGAGCCGAGAAGCGCCGCGCTGGTGCGCCGCGGGCTCCGCTTCCAGGTGGGGCCGGAGCAATCCGGCAGCAAGCTCGCCCGCGAACCGGCGGCCGAACTCGTCGTTCGCTCGCTCGGCTCGATCGAGCGCTCGGGCGCCGCAGTCATGCTGGGCGTCGATACCGCGAATCCGCCGGTCACCGCTCGGATGCTGGCCGGCCCGGCCCGCCGTGCTCGCGTGGCCGTCTCCGCTCCCGTCTTCCTGCGCTCCGAGACGCGCAGCTGGCGGCTATCCCGCGCGCGGATCGCCAGTCTGCTCGAGTTGCCGCACGACGGCGCCAGGCGCCTCGCGATCGCCGGTCCCCGAGCCGACGCCTACTTCAGCGCGCTGGCAGAACGGGTCGGCATGCCTCCGCTCGATGCCGGGTTCGAGGTGAGCGGGGACTCGGTTCGCGTGACTCCCGCGCGCTCGGGGATCGAGCTCGACGCGCCTCGGACGGCGCGAGCGCTTCTCCGAGCGGCGACGTCGCCGGGAAGCCGGGTCGCCCAGGTCTCGGTCGCTCGAGCGCTTCCAGACCGGTCGACCGCCGACGCCCGGGCGATGGGGATTGAGCGCTCGCTGGGCTCGTACAAGACCTACAACTCGGGCACGTGGGACCGAACGACGAATCTCCGCCTCGGCGTGACGCTGCTCGACGGCACCTTGGTCGCGCCGGGCGGCACGTTCTCGCTGAACGATGCAATCGGCGAGCGAACCGTCGAGCGCGGATTTCGCTCTGCTCCGGTGATCCTCGGTACGGAGTACGCCGAGGAGATCGGAGGCGGCACCTCACAGGTGGCGACGACGGTGTTCAATGCCGCCTGGGAGGCCGGCGTTCGCATCACCGAGCGGAATCCACACAGCCTCTACATCAGCCGCTACCAACTGGGGCGCGACGCGACCGTGTACTGGCCGTCGCT
>JACCVK010000357.1 GCA_013698195.1 Actinomycetota bacterium
GCGCCGAAGTGCGAGACCCGTGAGAAGCCACAGCCAGACGAGACGATTGGCGGCGACAGAGACCTTGTTCCGCGCGAGTACCTCGTCGGCCTCCTCCCAGCGGCCCGCCGGCACATAGATCAGCGCCGCGAGCGAGAGTTGAAGGTACTGCTCGTAGCCCTCGGCGCCAAGACCGCGCTCGAGCTTCGGCAACTGTGCTCTTACGAGTCGTTCCGCCTCCACGACCGAGCCGATCAACGCCATCGACCAGAGGGAGTTCACAACAGCGCGCGACGCTTCGTCGTGCGCGCCGGCGCGAAGTGCGAGGTCGACGATCTCCGAGACCTCGTCGAAAGCCGGAATGCGGCTGTACGACCTTTCGGTCGTGAACAGATTGATCCGCGCGTTCGCTTCCGCGGCCGGCTCGTTCATGCGAGCGGCGACGTCGATCGCGCGAAGAGCGGTCGCTTCGGCATTGGGCAGCGCTCGCAGCATCTCGATCTGGGAGAGACGCGCCAGCGCTCGCGCGAGCTCGGGCGACTCCGGAAGACCTTCGAGCGCCGACACGGCCGCTTCCGCAGCCTCGAGCGCTTCCTCCCAGAGGCCGCGAAGCCAGGCGGCCCGCGCGCGCAGCCCGAGCGCATCGGCCCGCATGTTCAAGTCGCCCATCTCTTTCGCAATCCCTGCCACTTCCGCGAGACGTTCGAGCGCCCGCTCGTACCTCGTCGTGTGGATGTCGGCCTGTGCGGCCATGAGCAGCGCAGACGCCCGCTCGTCGGTTGTCGCGGAAAGCTCGAGCGAGCGGCCCAGAAGGCGTTCGGCGGACGAGTACGCACCGCGCCGCACAGCCGCATTTCCCGCGCTGAGCACGGCTTCGTAGGCCGACCGCCGGAGCTCCTCGTCTTCCTCTCCCCAGTGGAGCGCTTGGTCGTAGTGGAAGGCAATCAGCTCGCTCGTCTCCGCTTGGCGGTCTGGAACCGCATCGCCGAGCCACTGAGCGACTCGCCGGTGCAGAGAGCCCCGCTCGTACCGCGGGAGCGTCGTGTACGCGACTTCGCACGTTAGCGCGTGCTTGAACATGAACTCGCGCCGGCCGGAGAACGCCGATTCCAGCTGCTCGGAGACGATCGCCCGGCGACCCAATAACGCGACAACCTCCTCGTCGACGTCGACAGCCGAGGGCCAGAACGTGCGTCCCATCACTGAGCAGCGGCGCAGCGCCTCGCGCTCTCGGGACTCGAGCAGGTCGAGGCGAGCCGCGATCACACCGTGAATCGAGTCGGGCATGCCGCTCATGGCGAGACGATCGGCCTCGAACCAGCGGCCGTGTCGTTCCTCGATCGCGCCCTGCTCGACGAGCATCGCGAGCATCTCCTCGAGAAAGAACGGGTTGCCCTCCGCCGGCGTCAGGATTCGGCTCGCGACGTCTGCCGGGATGGCCCCCGAGCCGAGCAGAGCTCGCAGCAGGCTCGTCGCATCGCCGTCACTCAGCGGTGTCAGCGTGATCGACGACGCGCGAAGGCTCCCTGTCCCCCATGACGGCCTCGAGTCGAGGAGCTCCGGACGGGAGGGGCAGACGATGAGCACAGCCGTGTCCTCGAGACCGCCGAGCATGTCGTCGAGAAGGTCGAGGAGCGGCTCAGATGCCCAGTGAATGTCCTCGATCACGAGCACGACGAGGCCGCGCCGTCCGAGCATGGCGAGGTACTTCGTCCACGCATCGTGCAGCCGTTGCCGTACGTCTCCGCCCCCACCGATTCCCGCCGACTGACCGGGTAGCGAGAGCCCCATGGTCCAGCCGATCGCTTCGACGATCGAAGTGAGTTGCTCGGATGGAACCGTTCGCGACACGGCGGCTGCGAGCTTCTCGAGGGCCGCGGCGGCCGGCTCGTCTTCGCGAATGCCGGCGAGCGCGCCGGCGACCTCTGCGAGGGGCAGGTACGTGATTCCGTCGCCGTACGGCACCGAGCGTCCGACGAGGACACGCGCATCCTCGAGGCCTGCGACGAACTCGGTCACGAGGCGACTCTTCCCCAACCCCGCCTGGCCGAACACGGTGACCAAGTGCGGGCTGCGCTCGCGCGCAACGCGGCTCGCGAGGAGGCGAAGCAGCGCGAGCTCGTCCGCTCGTCCGATGAACGGCGCAGCCGCTTCTCGGACGCTGCCGAGCGGACCTACCGCCGCGAGTGCCGCCCAGGCGCGCACCGGCTGTGCCTTCCCTTTCGCGGCGAGCTCACCGCGCTCGCGATAGGAGACCGCTCGCTGCGTGGCCTGTCTCGTCCGCTCGCCGACAAGTACCTCGCCGGGCTCGGCAAGCTGCTGAAGCCGAGCGGCGACGTTTACAGCATCTCCCGTAACCATGAGCTCGCCGCGCGCGGCGGCCTCACGACCTGCGATGACCTCCCCCGTGTCGACGCCGATTCGCAGACCGACGTCTCCACCGTGCTCGGCGCCAACCCGCTCCGCGAAGCCGTCGAAGCTCGCACGGGTCGCGATCGCCGCACGGACCGCCCGCTCGGCATCGTCCTCGTGTGACTGCGGGATCCCGAAGACGGCGAGGATCGCATCCCCCACGAATTTCTCGGTGATACCGCCGTAGCGCTCGACCTCTGCGTTGACGAGCTCGTACAGCTCGCTCTGGAGCACTCGTATGTCTTCCGGGTCGAGTCGCTCGCCAAGCGCCGTCGAGCCGGCGAGATCCGCGAAGAGGATCGTCACGACCCGTCTTTCTTCCTTCTCGGAGGAGGTCGCCGCACCTCGTCGTACACCGGGCTGGAGCGTCGCTCCGCACGCGGAGCAGAACGCCGCCGAGGCCGACTCGTCGGAACCGCAACTGGGGCACTCGCGGCGGAGAGAGGTGCCACACCAGGGACAGAACTTCCCGGCGACCGGGACGTCAGCGCCGCAGGAGGGGCACGTGCTCGGCATTGCCGCGAGTGTACGACGCTCTCAGCGGGTGCCGAGCGCCCCGTCCGGGCGCACGTCCACATCATCCTCGCGCAGGCGCGCGCGCACGAGGAATTGAAACGCCGTCCACGCTCCGCGCTGCACGTCGATCAGCCGGTACACCTGCCACTCCGACAGGAGCTCGGGATCGGCCCGCCTCGCATCAGCCCAATCAGTCATCTTCGGCAGACGCCCGAGCGCGAGTGCGAGCTCCGCGCCTTGCTCGACCGCCCGCTCGAGCCGCTCCTCCCCGACCGGGACATCGAAACCGGCTTCGCGAAGCGCGTTCGCGAGCGAGCCGAATGTGTGGGTGTACGTAGAAGCCGACGGCAGGGTCCGCCTGCGGCCGGCGAAGTCGCTCGACTTCGGCGTCCTGCCGAGCTCGTGACCGAGCGCTCGCAGCTGTGTGAGCAGATCATCGCGGGTAAGGAATCGTCGCGGGAAGAGGCCGGCCGCTCGCTTGGCGGCATTCCAGGTGCCGAAGTGCTCGATCACGGTCTGCGGATGGACGCGCGCGTCGCTGTCGTCCGCGAACTCTCGCATCGTCGGCGAGCGGCCAAGCCGTTCGGCCGACCCCCGAAGCTCCTCCAGGATCTCCTCGTTCGTGTACCGGCGTCGCAGCCCGGCGCGGAACGCGGCGAGCTCGGCCTCGTCGATCTGTACCCGGGCACGCTTGTGCGAGCGCGGTCGAGCCATATGTGCAGGCAGCTTAGAGCGTTTTGAACAATCTGCAAGTGGTTTAGAGCACTCGCCTCCTCCCCACCCGCTACCCTCGCCCCGGTGCCGGACCGCCGATGAGCGCTCGCATCCGTCTCGAGACGATGGCCGCGCGGGCCGTCGGCCACGTGTCGCGCGCCGCAGGTCGCGGGGGCGGCACGACGTTGCCCGGAAAGCTCCTGTGGAAGGTCGATCCTCGCGCCGTAGACCAGCTCGCCGCCCGACTCCCACTCGGAGTCGCGCTCGTTTCCGCCACGAACGGCAAGACCACGACAACCGCGATGGCCGCTCGAATCCTGGCCCAGGAGCATCGCCTAACCTGGAATCGCGCCGGCGCGAACCTGCTCTCCGGTATCGCCTCGGCGCTCGTCAGCTCCGACGGCAGCGAGCTGGGCCTCTTCGAGGTCGACGAGGCTGCTCTGCCCGAAGCAATTGCCCGCACCCGGCCGCGCGTCGTGTCGCTCGGCAACCTGTTCCGCGACCAGCTCGACCGCTACGGCGAGCTCGAGCTCGTCGCGGAGCGCTGGCGCGAGGCGGTGCGCGCGCTTCCGGACGAGACGACGCTCGTCGTCAACGCGGACGATCCCGTGCTCGCGGATCTCGCCGAGGGCCGCCAGAGTGTTCTGCGGTACGGCCTCGACGACCCGCGGCATGCGCGTCCGGCGCTCCAGCACGCCGCGGACTCGAAGTACTGCGTCCGCTGCGGCACGCCGTACGAGTACGCCGCCGCGTACGTCGGACACCTCGGTGCGTATCGGTGCCCGAGCTGCGGTAACGCGCGGCCCGATCTCGACGTCGTCGCACGAGATATCGAGCTCACGGGCCTGCGGTCGTCGCGGTTCACGCTCGCTACCCCGAGCGGGGAAGTCCGGGTCGAGCTCGCGCTGCCCGGTCTCTACAACGTGTACAACGCCGCCGCGGCGACGAGCTCGAGCCTTGCGCTCGGCTCCTCGCTCGACGTGATTCGCGCAGGGCTCGAAGGATTCAGCGCCGCGTTCGGCCGTTTCGAGCGAATCGCGCAGGGGGCCAAGACGATCGTGATCCTCTTGATCAAGAATCCGGCCGGCGCGAACGAGGCGTTGCGCACGCTCGAGACAGGTGTACCGCCCGTGCTCGTGATTGCCCTCAACGATGCCATCGCCGACGGGCAGGACGTCTCGTGGATCTGGGACGTCGACTTCGAGCCCGTCCTCCCCCACGCCGGCCGGATCGTCGCAAGCGGCGGGCGAGCTGCGGAGCTCGCGCTGCGGCTGCTGTACGGCGGACTCCCGGAGGAGCGGCTGGAGGTGGTGCCCGGGCTCGAGCAAGCACTCGATCGTGCGCTCGAGCTCACCGAAGCAGGTGGCGAGCTCGTCATCCTGCCCACGTACACGGCGATGCTCGCGCTGCGGGGAATCCTCACCGCCAGGGGCGTCGTACCCGCGTACTGGGACACGCCACGATGAGGCTGCGCCGATGAAGCTACGCGTTGCGCACCTCTATCCGGACTATCTCAACATCTACGCCGATCGCGGCAACATCGCTGTCCTTACCCAGCGGGCGGAACTCCGCGGCCACTCGCTCGAGATCGAGTCCGTCGGTCTGAGTGGCGAGATTCGTTCCAGCGCGCACGACCTCTACTACGTCGGCGGCGGTCAGGACCGCGAGCAAGCGCTCATCGCTCCCGACCTCGCCGCGAAAGGCTCCGCGCTTATTGAGGCGGTGCTAGGCGGCGCCGCGTTGCTCGCAGTGTGCGGCGGGTATCAACTCCTCGGGCGCGGCTATCGAGGTCGAGACGGGTCGACGATGCCCGGCGTCGGCCTCTTCCCGCACGAGACGGTTGCGGGCAGCACACGAATGATCGGTGACGTACTGCTCGAGTGCGAGCCCGTCCCGGGTGAACGGCGGACCGTCGCGGGTTTCGAAAACCATGCCGGTCGCACCCTGCTCGACGGGGGCGCAGTCCCGCTCGGGCGGGTGATCCATGGCCATGGGAACGACGGCGAGTCAGGGTTCGAGGGTTGTCGCGTGCAGCGTGCGATCGGGACGTACTTGCACGGCCCGCTCTTGCCTCGGAATCCATGGCTCGCGGACTGGCTGCTCGCCCAGGCGATCGCGCACGCGACGGGTGAGGATCCTCCAGTCTTCGTGGAGGTGCCCGACGAGCTCGCGGAGGAAGCGCATCGAGTAGCCGCCGCGCGGGCGAAGAGTCGCGGTGGTCGTCGTCGCTAAGTGCTTCCCACCGTAAATACGCTCGTGGTTCGCCGGGCGAAACCCGAGCAGGCCTAGGACGCAGGGAGCGTTCATACCCGAAGGTGTGGATGCGACCGAGGACGACGGCATGCGAAGCGTTTGCAGCCGCGCGAAGCGTGGGCGTATTTGCGGTGGGGAGCACCAAAGGCGGGTTCTATAGGGGCACCCCATCCCACCACCCGCTTTCGAGCGTACAGCGGAAAACCTTGCGCGTGTGACACGGACCGTGCCGATTCCGCAACAAATGCGTGCCGAGATCACGGCACCCACATCTCGCCGAGATAGACGGCGGGATCGCCTGGCTGCCAGCGCTGGAGGAATCGTTGGATGGGCGGATGGAGCTGAACGCCGTCGAGCTCGCCCGGGCGGAACAGCCGGTGGCCGCCCACCGCCTCGTCCTCGGAGACCACATCCTCCAGGGAGTCGTCTCTCGCATCGGTCGCGAAGATCACGTGTACGACGTGCTTCCGCACCGGGCTCCCCTCGGGTGCGATCGAGTCGACGAGCGCTACCGGGCCCTCGAGCGGCAGGTCTGTTCCCTCCGGGAAGAGTCCGGTCTCCTCGCGAAGTTCGCGCTGGAGCGCCCGGACGAGGCTCTCTCCACCCTGCACGCCGCCCCCGGGAAGCAACCAGACGTCGCCTTCGAGCTTTGAGTGACGGCACAGCAGCACTCGCCCGTGCCAGCGCACAATCGCGGACACGCGAACCCTCGGGAG
>JACCVK010000359.1 GCA_013698195.1 Actinomycetota bacterium
CTCGCGAGCTATGCGATCGAGGGCGGCACTTCGAAGGACTTCGCCAAGACGAAGGCTTTCATGCTCTCCGAGCCTGCGGCCTGGAAGCGGCTGCTGACGAAGCTCGCCACCGTCCAGGTCGATTACCTGCTCGCGCAGGCTCGTGCGGGAGCCGGGGCTCTGCAAGTCTTCGACTCCTGGGCCGGACGTGCGCTCGGACGCACGGACTATCTCCGCTTCGTGGCGCCGACGAACCGCGAGCTCTTCGCCGCGCTCCAGGATTCCGGGGTGCCAGTGATCAACTTCTCGCTCGGCGTGAGCGCGTATCTCGGCGACGCGGCCGGCTGCGGGGGTGACGTCGTTGGCCTCGACTGGCAACTGCCCCTCGACGAGGGGTGGGACGCTGTGGGCGACCGGCCGGTGCAGGGCAACCTCGATCCGATTGCGCTGCTCGCACCCTGGTCCGAGCTACGCGCGCGGGCCGACGACGTCCTCGACCGTGCGGGCGGGCGGCCGGGACACGTCTTCAACCTCGGTCACGGGATCGTCCCCCAGACGCCGCTCGACAACGTGCGCCGCCTCGTCGAGCACGTGCAAGAGCGAAGCTCGTGAGGGTCGAGCTCCCCGTCGGCGTGCTGGTCATGGCATACGGGGCACCGAGCTCCCTGGACGAGATCCCCGGCTACCTCGCGGACATCCGCTCAGGACGTCCGACTCCGGCTCGGGTGGTCGAGGAGATCACGGAGAACTACCGCACGATCGGAGGCGGCTCGCCACTCCTCGACAACACGCGCGACCAGGTCGACGCGCTCGCAGCGTGCCTGGGAGACGGCTATCTGTGCTATCTCGGCATGCGGCACTGGTCGCCGTGGATCGAGGAGGTCGTCGGCGAGATGATCGGCGACGGGATCACGCACGCGGTCGGACTGGTGCTCGCGCCGCATTTCAGTGCGCTGTCGGTCGCGCGCTATCAGCAGAGAGTGGCGGACGGGCTCGAGCTCTTCCGCGGACGAATCCAGTTCGAGCACGTCCCGAGCTATCACGACGCGCCAGGCCTCGTCGCGGCGTTCGCCGGACGGGTCACCGAAGGTCTTTTCCGCTGGCCGGAGAACGAGCGCGACCGCGTCCACGTCGTCTTCAGCGCGCACAGCCTCCCGGAGCGGATCCTCGCGGCTGGGGACCCTTACGACTCGCAGTGCCGCGAGACCGCGCGACTCGTCGCCGAGCGCGCCGAGCTGCCCGACGGGCACTGGTCGTGGGCCTACCAGTCGGCGGGCAGGACGCCGGAACCATGGGCCGGGCCGGACCTCGGCGACCACCTCGAGACGCTCGCGAGCCAGGGAGTGCGCGACGTCGTCTCCGTCCCTGTGGGTTTCGTCGCCGACCACGTCGAGATCCTCTTCGACGTCGACGTCAAGGCTCGTAAGGTCGCGGAGGGCGTAGGGATCCGCCTCGAGCGTCCGCCGGCGCTGAACGACGAGCCGCAGTTCATCGAGGCGCTCGCGGAGCTCGTGCGTGCCCGCGCAGGAGGTTGGCTCGCGCAGGCGCGTGCAGCGTGACGAGGGTCGTCGTCGTCGGCGGCGGGATCGCGGGGCTGGCGGCTGCGCGCCACCTCGAGTCGTTGCTACCGGATGCCGAGATCACGCTCGTCGAGCGTTCCGAGCAGCTTGGCGGGAAGCTCCTGACCGAGCAGGTTGACGGATTCGTCGTCGAGGGTGCAGCGGACAGCTTCCTGTCGCGCAAGCCGCGCGGCGTCGGCCTGTGCGAAGAGCTCGGGCTCGAGGGCAGGCTTGTAGGCCGTCGTCCCGAGCATGCGCGCTCCTTTATTCGGCACGGCGCGGAGCTCTACCGCCTGCCGGAGGGGCTTACGGGAATGATTCCGACGGATCTCGACGCGCTCGCCGGCAGCAACCTGCTCTCCGCTCCAGGGCGAGCGCGGCTCGAGGCGGAGCGGGAGCTGCCGCCGGCGCCGCCTGGCGGAGACGAGTCGATCGCGTCCTTCGTGTCGCGCCGGCTCGGGCCCGAGGCGTACGAGCGACTCGTCGAGCCGCTGATGACCGGGATCTACGGCGGCGATGGCGACCGGCTCTCGCTCGAGGCAACGTTCCCCGACCTCCGCGCGCTCGAGCTCGAGCACGGAAGCCTGCTCGCGGGTCTCGAGGCGCAGCACCAGGCTCGGAGCCGGTACCCGGTCTTCGTCAGCCTGCCCGGAGGGGTGGGTGAGCTCGTCCGCGCGCTGGTTGCGGCGCTCGAGCGGACGACCTTCGCGATCGCCGCTGCGACGAGCGTGTCCGAGCGCTCCGGCGGGTATCTGGTCGAGCTCGGAGCTAGCAGGAGGCAGGAGGCCGACGCCGTCGTGCTCGCCGTCCCGGCCTTCGCGACGGCCGAGCTCGTGTCCGACTTCGACCCTGCGCTGGCCGACGCACATGCGGAGATCCCGTACGCATCGTCCGCCATCGTCACGCTCGGGTACGCGACCGAGGACGTGCCCCATCCGCTCGACGGATTCGGCTACGTGGTGCCCAAGACCGAGGGCTCGGACGTTCTCGCCTGCACCTGGAGCTCGAGCAAGTGGGAGGGCCGTGCGCCCGCCGGTCGCGAGCTGCTCCGCGTCTATCTCGGCCGCTTCGGCGGCCGTGACGTGACCGCGCTCTCCGACGGCGAGCTCGTCACGCTCGCTCGCGAGGAGCTGCGCGTGCTCGACTTCGACGCCGAGCCTGCCCTCGTCCGTGTTCAGCGCTGGCCGCACGGGATGCCGCAATACACGCTTGGACAC
>JACCVK010000048.1 GCA_013698195.1 Actinomycetota bacterium
CCCAGAATGGACGCCCTCTCGGAGTCGCAGAGGTCGCGATCCGCCCACGCATTCTCGACGCCAGTGTCGGGGCGGCCACCCGCACAGTCAGGATTTCGGTCGCCATCGTCTTCGGTCTGCTCGCGCTGGCGCTCGCGTTCCTCGTTCGCGGTGCTTCAGCCCGCCTCGGGCGTCAGAACAACGCTTTCCAGAGCCGCACCCGCGACCTGCTCGAGTCGACTCAGCTCCTGGAGAAGAGCCTCCTCCAGACCGTGGAGACGCTCAATGCCGCAGTCGAGGCGCGCGACCCTTACACGGCCGGGCACTCCCAGCGAGTCCGGCGCGTTGCGCTAGCCGTAGGCCGCACCCTCGGGCTCTCCTCGAAGCGGCTCGGCACACTCGGAACCGCGGCGCTGTTCCACGATGTCGGCAAGATCGGCATCCCGGACTCGATCCTCACCAAGGCCGGCCGCTGGAGCCGGTCGAGGCAGCGATCATGCGGGAGCACGTCACTCGTGGTGCCGAGATCGTCGCGAAGGTGTCGTCGTTCGAGGACGCCGTGCCCGCCATCCGGCACCACCACGAGCGCTGGGACGGCCTGGGGTACCCGGACGGGCTCAGCGGGCAGGAGATCCCGCTCGAGGCCGCGATCATCGGGCTTGCCGATGCCTGGGACGCGATGACCACGGGCCGGCCGTACGCGCGCGCTGTCGCTGAACGACGCCCTTATGCAGATTCGGTCCGGGTCGCGAGAAGCAGTTCAACCCCTCCGTCGTCGACGCGTTCACCGAGCTCGCCCGCCGACGAACTGCCGACGTCCTGCCTCCGGCGGGGTCCCAGCGAGCGCCGCTACCGGCTGAGGGCTGGCAGATCGGTCGACAGGTCTTCGCGGCCGAGTGCGAGATCCGTGTACACGGTCTCGCCCTTGAACTTCTTCGCGGCAGGGTCCCAGGGAAAGAAGATTGCGTTCCTCCACCTGAGCTTCTCCCCCGTCGGCTCGTGCTCGAGCCAGCGACCCTCGTGCGTCGCGGTCACATGTGCCTCCTCGCAGACGCCTTGCGGGCCGACGACGATGTACTCGAGGTCGAAGTGGATGTCCGGGAACGCCGTGAGTAACTCCGTGTAGAAGCGACCCGCTCCCTCGTGGCCCTCCCAGCGAGCACCTGTTCCCATTACCTCGTACACGCAGTCCTCGGTGAGCGTCGAGATAAGCCCGGGCAGATCGCGGTTGTCCTCCGCAATCGAGTGGCTCTTCCAGAGCTCCCGGATCTCGTCGAACTCGTCGAGGTCGACCGGCCGCCGGAGGAGCTCGAGGATTCGGTCGCTAGCCATATGCCTACCCTAACCCGGTGCGTCAGCTGGAAGCGCGAATGAGCGGAAGGGGGAAACCGTCCTGGATCCTCTCGGTTTCCCCCCTCGACCGGGAGCGCGCCCCTCGGTTAGGGGAGCACGAGCCGTTGGCCGGGCACGATCGTCGTGCCGTCTAGCTCGTTTCGGCGCTGGAGCTTCCAGACACCCTCCCGCGGATCGCCCGCGTAGCTCGTCTCGACGATCGACCACATCGTGTCTCCGGCGCGCACGACGTAATACCGCTCCGGTCCGGTCGCCGCGCCCTCGCGGGCAAACACAGCCCAGAGAAAGACCGCGACGACAAGAACGACGACGATTCGGGCGAACATCTGTTCGTATACTAGACGAACAGATGTTCGTGTGTCAAGCGAGCGGTGCCAGCGTCGCGCGGTGGTACCTGGCCGTCCGCCGGGCGCTGTTCGCCTCGGCGACGAGCTCGACGCCGATCTCGGCCGTGATCCGAGTTGCTCCGGGCACAATCGCCCCGGACAGCTCGACGGCGAGCACGAGCGGGCGGCGCCCGACGAGCGTCACCGAGCGACAGTGTGCGCCGCGCGTCTTCACGACGCGACGACCGCGGATCCCGCCTGGTCGGCTCGAGCCCACACAGACGAGCGCGCGAGCGTCCTCCCCAGCAGCCAGTCGAACGCCGAGCCCGCCGTTCGCCGTGCGCTCCACTGTGACGCTGGAGTCGAGCACGTCCACGCTGGGAGCCCAGGCCACCGCTGCGGACGCGCAGCCCGCGGCGGCGACATCGGCGATTGCAGCGCGTACCGCCTCGGCCGCGGGACGCGCGCTCCCGTCCAGGCGCTGGAGCGCTGCCTGGAAGCCGATGCGCGAGCCGTCGTCCCGGAACCCGAAGAAGCTCACCTCGACGACGTCCTCGTCACACGCCGCACGCCGGACGAGGTCTGCGTAGAGAGCCGCCTGCGTCAACTCGTCTGTGACCGCGACATTCTCGAGCTCGGTGTAGCCCGGCTCACCGGCGGTACTCACCTGCCAGCCGACCTCGTCGAGGTAGAGGCCAAGTCCATCGACGGTCGTGGGTTGCGCCGTCCCGTTGAACGCGTCCCAGAGCGCCTGCTTGATCCGGTCGAGGTTGACGAAGCCGGCGTTCGGCCACTGGTAACCGCGATCGAGGGGATCGGTAGCCGCGTTCGGGTACGGATGGAAGCTGAACCCGTCCATCAACGGCAGCGCGCGACCGCTTGCTCGGTACCAGGCGCCGAGGGCACGCAGGAACCGAACGGGCGACGTCGAGATGTTGCTCTTCGCGTCGGGACGATCGTTCCCGCGCGGCGAGAGTCCGACCCCGATGACTTTGATCTCGGGATCCACGGCCTTCAACGCGTCGTAGGCGGCCGCGAGGTACCGCCCGAATGCGGGGGCCGACGCATTCGCGCCGCTCGTGGCGAACTGCGGCCGCCAGAACGCGGGCTGGTTCGGCTCGTTTCCGACGACGAACTGCTTCACCTGTGGATACGCCTGCGCCACGGACGCCGTGTACGCGCCGAAGGCCCCGGGCGACGCAAGCCCCGCCACGACCTCGCGCGGCGGGTATGGATACACGGCGAGCACGACGCGCAAACCGGCCTCCGCCGCGGCCGGGATCGCGCGATCGAGAAGCTCTTTGTCCTGGATCGTCAGCGGGTCGCTCGGCTTGTAGCGAGACGTGAGGACGATCTGGCGTAAGCCGAGCCCGGACATGTCGCCGTAGAGGGTGGCTCCGCCGTCGCTCAGGTACTTGCCCGTGTCGTCGTTCGCGCCGATGTCCGCGGCATGCGCCGCCGACCCCCCAGCAAGGAGCGCTCCGATGAGAGTGAGTGCCGCAGTGATCTGACGCATCGACCCATCCCAGGGCGCTCCCCAGCGCCCGTCCAGCGGGTCGCAGCCTAGAGTCCCGCGAGGACAGCGTCAAGCAGTTTCGCGCCGCCGAAGCGCACGGGATCGTCGGCGGGCAACCCCGTCTCCTCCTCCGCAGCCGCGATCGCCTCGTGCGCGCCGGGCTCGTCCAGGCGGCTCGTGTTGAGCGCGATCGCGCCAACCGCCGCGGGGCGTCGCGGCAGCGAGATGCGCTCGTGCAACTCGACCAGAGCGGTGAGCGACGGGATCGGATGGCCCGGCGAGCCGTCGATCTCTGTCGTTCCGGGCACGTGACAGAACACGTAGAGGTGCGGCGCGGAGCCATGGACGAGGCCAAGCGTCACGCCCGAGTACAGCGGGTGCACGAGAGAGCCCTGGCCCTCCACGAACAGGAGCTTCCCGCCGCGCTCGACGCCCTCCACGACGAGCCGCTCGGCTGCACCGGCGAGAAAATCCGCGACGACGGCGTCCACCGCGATCCCCCAGCCGGCGATCGCGATGCCCGTTTGCCCCGTGGGCACGAAGACAGACTCGAGACCGCGTCTCCGCGCTTCGAGGTCGAGCTCGATCGCGACCGTCTTCTTGCCGATGGCGCAGTCCGAGCCCACGGTGAGGACGACCTTCGCGTCATGCTCGAAGTTCGCGCCGGTCGGAACGCTCAGACCCTCCGGCGGCTTCCGGAGATCCCGGAGCTCGACGCCGTGCCGGGCGGCAAGCTCGCTCAACTCGGCGTCGTCGGTCAAGAACTCGTGCAGGCCGCTCTCGACATCGAGCCCTTTGGCGATGCAGCTCCTCAACAGCTCGCGCCACGCGGGCGGGAACCGTCCACCCTGCGTCGCGACCCCCACGATCGCGACCGTCGGATCGAAGCAGAGCGCGTCGTTCACGCTCGCGACGATCGGGATTCCCTCGTACAGCTCGCCGGCTCTCGCCGAGTCGAGGATCGCGACTACCGGATCCGGGCCATAGCGGACGATGCCGCGCATCGTCTTCCCGTAGTGGGCGTCGTGCGAGAAGCCCTCGCCGAGGATGAGAATCCGACGAGGCTTCATCAGAGCCGTCGGGATGCTTCGAGCACGTGGACGCCGTAGTCCCGCGACAGTCCGGTGACAAGCGCCTCACGCACGGCTGGTGACGCCGAGGCCCGGCGCGAGCGAGGGAACCTGAATGCCGTCGACGAGCTCGATCCCGGGCCAGGGATCCTCACGCAGGAGGAGGTTGCCGTCGAGGTCCACGTGGTCGCAGAGCGGCGCCACGCAACAGGCTGCCGCGATCCCGAGGCCCGACTCGAGCATGCAGCCGAGCATGACGGCGAGCCTGAGGGCGCGCGCCGCGTGCACCATCCGGATCGCCTCGCGGATGCCGCCGGACTTCGCAAGCTTGATGTTGATCCCGTGCGCGACCTGGGCGCAGCGCGCGACATCTGCCAGCGTATGACAGTCCTCGTCCACGAAGATCGGTACCGGCGAGCGGTCGCGCAGCGCGGGACCTCCCTCGTCGCGTGCCGGAAGCGGCTGCTCGCAGTAGGCGACGCCGAGCTCGTCGAGCTGGGGCAGCGCTTCGAGCGCTTCCTCGAGCGACCATGCCTCGTTCACGTCGACCTGGAGTGGGAGATCCGTGACTCCGCGAACCGCGCGCAGGCGCTCGACGTCGAGGCCGTCCTGTCCGCCGAGCTTCAGCTTCAGGCGACGAAAGGAGCCGGCCGCCGCCTCGGCGCGTCGTGCCATGTCGTCGGGAT
>JACCVK010000054.1 GCA_013698195.1 Actinomycetota bacterium
CGCCCGCCACGTGCGCGAGCACGTGCACCGGCTCGGGCAGAAGGCCTACTGGCGCCAGTTGCCGGCATCGCCGGAGTTCGTGGTCATGTTCCTTCCCGACGAGACGTTCCTGCGCGCGGCGGTCGAGCAGGATCCGATGCTCATCGAGCTCGCGGTGTCGAACAACGTCATCCCCGCGTCGCCGACGAACCTCATCGGGCTCCTCCGCGCCGTTCATTACGGCTGGCAGCAGGAGACCATCGCGGAAAGCGCGCGCGAGGTGAGCGAGCTGGGGCGCGAGCTCTACAAGCGGCTGGCGACGATGGGCGGGCACGTGACCAGGCTCGGGAAGTCGCTCGACAATGCCGTGAAGTCCTACAACGAGACGGTCGGCTCGCTCGAGCGACAGGTCCTCGTGCAGGCGCGCAGGTTCGAGCGGCACGGGATCACCGGCATCGAGCCTCCCGAGCTACAGCCGATCGAACGACAGACGCGCGCGCTCGCGGCCGCAGAGCTGGTGGAGCCCGACGAGCTGGTCGTTAAGGTGCTCGCGACGGGCACCGACGCGGCGTGACGCCGCTTTTTCGACTGGATTCGGCCGGCAGGCCTCGGAACATCGGTGCCGCCGGGATCGTTTACTACTACGTGCCCGCGGGAGGACGCCCCGCACGAGGACGCCCCCCAGGAGGAAGCAGCGTGCGTCTCCGGCCGGGCTAACGTACGAGTAAGGAGCACTCTTTGAACGACCCCCGTGAGCTGATCATCATCGGAGGCGGCCCTGCCGGCTACGCGGCTGCCCTGTATACGGCGCGCGCCAACCTCAACCCGCTCGTCATCGAGGGGTTCACTTGGGGCGGGCAGCTCATGATCACGAGCGACGTCGAGAACTACCCGGGCTACGCCGACGGCGTCCTCGGGCCGGCGATGATGGCCGACTTCAGGCGCCAGGCCGAGCGCTTCGGCGCCGAGTTCCTGACGGACGACGTCACGAGGGTCGACTTCTCGGAGCGGCCGTTCAAGGTGTTCGTGGGGGATGACGAGCATCGCGCGGAGGCCGTGATCGTTGCGACCGGTGCGAGCGCACGGCAGCTCGGACTCCCGTCCGAGCAGGTTCTCCAGGGTCGGGGAGTCTCGTACTGCGCCACCTGCGATGCAGCTTTCTTCCGCGACAAGGTCGTCGTGGTCGTCGGCGGAGGCGACTCGGCCATGGAGGAGGCGACCTTCCTCACGCGCTTCGCCGACAAGGTCGTCGTCGTGCACCGGAGGGACGAGTTTCGTGCCTCGCCGATCATGCTCGACCGCGCTCGAGAGAACCACAAGATCGAGTTCGTGCTGAACGCCGTCGTCGACGAGGTGCTCGGCACTGCCGAGGGCAAGGTCACGGGCGTCCGGCTTCTCGACACGGTGACGGGCGAGACGAGTGAGCTCGAGGCAGACGGGGTCTTCGTCGCAATCGGGCACGACCCGACGACGGCGCTCTTCCTCGACTGGCTCGACCACGACGACCAGGGCTACCTCGTCACCGAGCCACGCTCGACACTGACGAACATCCCCGGCGTCTTTGCCGCCGGCGACGTCCAGGATCACGTGTACCGCCAGGCGGTAACGGCGGCGGGCTCGGGCACGATGGCGGCACTCGACGCCCAGCGGTTCCTGGAGGACGAGAAGCACCGCCCCGCGCCGGCCGCAGTCACGACCGCGTAGCACTTTCCTGGACCGAGTCCGGCCGAGGCCAGCGTTACGCTCGCGGGCGAATGAGCGCGCGCTGGATCGATCTCGTGGATCCGACGAGCGACGAGGTGCTCGCGGCCCTTCCCGTCCAGGTGGATCCCGAGGTCGTGGAGGTGCTGGCGTCGGTCGGAAGCGGCTACGAGCCTCGGCCGCTCCTCGAAGCGCACGGAGCGTCGATCTTCGGCGTCCTCGTCGCGGCGCGCGCCGTGCCGGACCAAGATCGAGTGTCCTACCAGGAAGTGAACCTCGTTGCGACGCGGGAGCTCCTGGTCACGGTGCGCAAGACGCCGGCCGACGGCGTCGCGTTCGACGCGTCAGCGCTCTACGCGGCCGTTGACGCCGGCGAGCCTGTCGGCGTTGTCATGCACCGGCTGGTCGACGAGATCGCGAGCTCCTACCTCGTCATGCTCGACGCGTCGTACGCAGAGATCGAGGAGGTCGAGGACGCTATCGACGACTGGCCGGCGAGTCGCGTCCGGGCGCGCATCTCGTCGCTTCGCCATGAGCTGCTCATCCTGCGCAAGACGGTCTCGGCGACGCGCGCAGCCGTTCGTCGCATACTCGACGGACGGATCGAGATCAGCGACGACGCGCTCTTTCCGCCGGACGTCGAACGGCTCTTCGGCGACACGTATGAGTCGCTCCAGCGCGCGACGGAGGAGCTCGACATCGCGCGCGACCTCCTCGCGGGCGTGCGCGACCACCACCAGTCGCAGATCGCCGAGGCGAACGCCGACATCGTGAAAAAGCTCACGGTGGTTGCTTCGCTCGTTCTCGTTCCGACGCTGATCGTCGGCTTCTACGGCCAGAACTTCGAGGACGTCTTCGACAGTGACTACTGGACGCTGGGGGCGTCCAGCGCGCTCATCGTCGCGTCGACGATCGCGCAGGTCGCGCTCTTCCGCTGGCGCCACTGGATCTGAGCTTGCCCGGCACGCAGGCTTTCGAGCCCGACGTCACGCGCTGGGACGCTTGGCATCCGACGGACGTTGCTCGCCTGCTCTCGGCACTCGACTCCACCTGGTACGTCACAGCCGGGTAGTCGCTCGATCTCTTCCGTGGCCGGCAAACACGTGAGCACGACGATCTCGAGATCGCGGTCCCGTCGTATTCGTTCGAAAGTGTCAGGCAGGCGCTATCCGACTACGAGTTCTGGGTCATCGGCGGCGGACTCGCCCACCCGCTCACCCGCGAGACCCCGGCCGCTCATCATCAGACGTGGGGTCGCGATCCTGCCACCGGCGCGTGGCGGCTGGATGTCATGCGCGAGCCGTGGGAGGGCGACACCTGGGTCTTCCGACGCGACCAGCGGATCCGCTTGCCACGCGACAGCGTGATCGCGTACACGAACGACGGGACTCCGTTCGCACAACCCGAGGTGGCATTGCTCTACAAGGCGAAGGCGTCGAGGCGGAAGGACGACGACGACTTCGCTTCGGTGCTACCTCTCCTTGCGCGCAGGCAGCGCGTTTGGCTCGCCGACTCGATAGCGCTCGTCCACCCAGGGCATCCCTGGCTTCAGGCTCTCACCCGCTGACTGACAAGTGCGACTCGAGACGACGGGCAGAGGTTCGCCAGCACGCAGATCTCGCACAGCGGGTTGCGGGCGTCGCAGACGCGTCGACCGTGCCAGATCAAGAGGTGGGGAAACCGGGCCCAGTCCGCACGGGGAACGATCTTCTGGAGGTCGCGCTCGATCTTCACCGGCAGCTCCTCGCGGGTAAGCCCGAGCCGCTGGGACAGCCGCCTCACGTGCGTGTCGACGACGATTCCCTGCGCGTGGCCGAGCTCGGCGGCGACGACGTTCGCCGTCTTCCGTGCGACGCCGGGGAGCGTTACGAGCTGCTCGAGTCGCCTCGGCACCTGTCCGTCGAAGTGCTCGAGCAGCGCCTGCATGGTTCCGCGGATCGCCTTCGTCTTCTGCCGGAAGAAACCGGTCGCGTAGATGTCCCGTTGCAACTCCTCTTCCGGGACGGCAAGGTAATCCTCGGGGCCTCGGTATTTCTCGAAGAGCCGCTCGGTGACGCGGTTGACGTTTGTATCCGTCGTCTGCGCAGACAGCATCACGGAGACGAGCAGCTCGAGATCCGAGCGGAAGCGGAGCGCGATCTCGGCGTCTCGGTGCTCCTCGGCCAGGCGTTCGACGATCGGGCCGATTCGTTCGCGACGAGTGCCGATGCCCCGGCGGCGCGCCTCGCGGACGAAGCTACGCGGCACGCTGCTTCGCTTCGAAGTAGGCGGTCGCGGAATCTGCGCGCACGTGGCCGCGGATGAGATCTTCGAAAGCATCCGCGCGTGGGAATGCGGACGCATGCAAGAGCACAAGCGCACGTTCGATGTCGTACTCGGTGCGGCGCAGCTCGACATCGGGGCCGAGCACCGCCCAGAAGGCACCCGCCGCGCCCTGGCACGGCAATCCCACGCTGCCCGCGTTGATGAGACGTCGGCCGCCGGGCAAGTTCCGATCGAGTTGGACGTGCGTGTGCCCGCCGACGATGACGTCAGCATCCACATCGGCCAGTGCTGCCTCCAGATTGTCGTCCGACGTGAGGTGGGTGAGGTTCTCCTCGTCGGATCGTGGA
>JACCVK010000062.1 GCA_013698195.1 Actinomycetota bacterium
AGACGACGCTCCTCCGCGCGATCGCCGGTGAGACCTCGCTGCAGGGAGGCGAGCTCGCGTTTGCGAAAGGTGCGCGGGTTGCCCTCCACGACCAGCGGCCGCCCCGAAACCTCGGCCTGTCGCTGCGCGAGTACGCGCTGTCTGGCGCGAAGGATCTGCTCGCTCTGGAATCCGAGCTTCGCCGGCTCGAGCAGGCGATGGCAGGGGGCACTCACGACGACGTGACCCTGCGGCGCTACTCCGATGCCCAGGCACAACTCGAGCACGCCGGCGGCTGGGGATGGCGCGAGCGGGTTGCGTCCGCAGTGCGAGGACTCGGCTTCGTGGAGGCCGATCTCGACCGCAAGCTCGACACGTTCTCCGGCGGCGAGCTGACGCGCGCCTCCCTCTCGCGTGCTCTCGCGGGCGACCCCGATCTGCTCTTGCTCGACGAGCCGACGAATCACCTGGACGTCGAGAGCCTCGAATGGCTCGAGCGAGAGTTGGAGACGCTCGATGCAGCCGTCATCCTCGTCGCCCACGATCGCTGGTTCCTCGAGTCTGTGACAACGGCGGTGCTGGAGCTCGCGCCCGGCGGCGCGCACTACTTCGCCGGTCCCTGGCACGAGTGGCGCCGCGAGAAGGCTGCTCGCGCCGTTGCCGCCGCGAGGACTGCCGAGCGGGTGTCGGAGGACATCGCCCGTCTCGAGCGCTTCGTCGAGCGATTCCGATACAAGAAGTCGAAGGCGAAGCAGGCTCAGGCGAAGCTCACGCAGATCGGACGCCTCGAGAAGGAGCGCGCACGTGCCACGGGCGAGCACGAGTCGCTCACCCGCAAGCGGCGGACGCTCGGATTCGACTTTCTCTCGCCGCCTCGCTCCGGACGCGTCGTCGTCGAAGCCGAGGGGATCGCGCTCGCGGCAGGCGACAAGCCCCTGCTCGAGGACACGGGCTTTGCCATCGAGCGTGGAGAAAAGGTCGCGCTCGTCGGCCCGAATGGAAGCGGCAAGACGACGCTCATCGAAGCGGCTCTCGGGTTGGGCGAGTTCGCCGAGGGTACGGCACAGCTCGGGCACGGCGTCATCCCGGGGTATTTCTCCCAGCACACGCAGCAGCTGCCGGACCGGGGCTCCGTGCTGGACACGGCGGCGGCCGCGACGAATCTGTCGAGACCGCAGGCGCAAACGTTGCTCGGCCGCTTCCTCTTCTCGGGCTGGGAGACGCACGAGCGCCCCGTCACCGCGCTGTCCGGAGGCGAGCGCCGGCGCCTCGCGCTCGCGCTGCTTGTCGCGTCGGGCTCGAACTTCCTCGTGCTCGACGAGCCGACGAACCATCTCGACCTCGAGAGCCGCGAGGCACTCGAGGTCGCACTCGAAGCGTTCCCAGGCACGATTCTTCTCGTCTCCCATGACCGCGCGCTGCTCGACGCCGTTCCCGATCGCATCGTCGCGATCGAAGACCGAACGCTCCGCTCATATGACGGGGGCTGGGCTGACCTTGTCCGCGTGCGCTCCGCGGCGACGGAGCCGAAGGCCGAACCCTCTCCTGTCCCGAAAGTTGCGCCGAAACCCGCTCGCCCGCGCCAGACGCGTCGCAAGCCGTCCGAGCTCGAGGTCCTCGAAGGGCGTATCGCCGAGACGGAAGCGCGGGTCGCTGAGCTCGAGCGCACCCTGGCCGACGACTGGACGAACATGGACGTCCTCTCCGCGCACCGCGCGGCACGAGACGAGCTGAAGCAGCTTCTGGTGCGCTGGGAGGAGCTCTTCGAGTCGGCCCCGTCGCCGGCGCCCTAGAGCCCGGCCGCACCTTGCAACAGACTGTTGCAAGCGATGCATGAGAGGCAGCGAGTGACGTGACCCCGTCCCGGCGGCGTAGATCCGGCGTGCACGCGGTGTCGATCGAGGTCCCGAGCCGAACAGCTGCTCCGACCTTTGCGTCGGTAGCCGAGGCCTGTCTCGACGACGTGTACGGCTATCTGCTCTACCTGACGAGGAACAACGCCGTGGCAGAAGACCTGACCGGAGAGACGTTCGAGGCGGCGTTCCGCCGCTGGCGCAGATTCGATCCGCGCCGGGGGACGCCGCGTGCATGGCTGCTCGCGATCGCGCGAACGACCGCGCTCGACTGGTTTCGCGCCGACGGACGAAGGCGCAGGCGCGAAGAGCGCGTGGGAGCGACCGAGGCGCGGGTTGCGACCCAGGAGGCGTTCGAGGGCTTCTCACCGGTGCTTGAAGCCGGGTTGCGCGAGCTCTCGGCCGGCGAGCGCGAGGTGGTTGCGCTCCGGGTCGTGCTGGAGCTCGACGGAGAGGAGACCGCGCGCTTGCTCGGGATCAGCCCGACTGCGGTGTCGACGCGCCTGCACCGGGCACTCGCAAAGCTCGAGGAGAGGATGAGACACGATGACGTCGCCTGATCTATCGCCGGAGCTCGCTGCCCTGCTGCGCTCCTCACGACCAACCGCCTCCGCGGAGTTGCGCGCGCGTGTCCGCCGGTTCGGACAACCTGCGTCCGCTCCGGCCGAGCCCGTCTGGACGCGGCTCCGTCTCCCCTCCCAGCGCGCTGCACTTGTCGTCCTGCCGGCCGCCGCTGCACTCGCGATTGCAAGCGCAGGCGTCCTCGGAATCGCGCGTTCCGACGCGCCGACCCCGCAGGCTGCCCGCGACGCTTCCACTGCAACGGCGGAGAAGGGCGCGCTCCGGTCCGGAGAGTCGGCGGTTCCGGATATGCCGACGCAGGGCGTTGCTGCACAAGACCCCGCGATCGCGCCCGCAATCTCCCCGGCAATCGCCCCGGGCGACGATCGAGCCCAGCGGATCAACGCAACGATGACGGTTGAGGTCGAGAACTCGAACGGCGTCTCGAGCTCCGCGCAGAAGGCGCTCGATCTCACGCGGCGCTTGGGCGGACACGTTGTGAGTGCCTCGGTCGCAACGGGCCAGGGCGCCAACGCATCGCTGACGCTGCGCGTGCCCGTCACGCGCGTGCAAGAGGCGATCGCTGGGCTCTCCGCGCTCGGAACGATCGTCTCGCAGCAAGTGTCGATCGAGGATCTCCAGACGACGCTCGATCAGCTCGAGCGCCGCGAGCGGTCGGTGCGCGCTCAGATCGCGCTGCTCGTCGCCAGGCTCGACTCGGATTCGCTCGACGCCGAGACGAGAGCTCGCTTCGAGAGCCGACTCAAGAATCTCCGAACTGAGCTTCGCAGTCTTCGCGGCGGCATCGCCGGAACGAACGCCGAGGCGCGAATGGCGACGATCCAGCTCAACGTGATCACGCCCGAGACCTCGGGAGTCGTGCCCACGTCATCCCGCCTCGACCGCACGCTCGACGAGGCGCTGAACGTGCTTGTCTGGGAAGGAGTCGTCACCCTCGCGATCATCATCGTCGCGGCGCCCTTCGCGCTCCTCCTGCTCGCCGTGTGGTTCGGCAACCGGTTCTACAGGCGCCGAGAAGAAGACCGCCTGCTCGCGATCTGAGACCGCTCAAGCCTGCCGAGCAGTCAGGCAAGCGTCGCCAGAAGGGCGTCTGCAACTGCCTTCAGCGGACGCCCGGAGATCTGACTCGCCTTGCGCAGCCGCGCGAACGCCTCCTGCTCGGTTAGCCCCTCGCGCTCCATGAGCAGGCCCTTGGCGCGCTCGATCGCCTTTCGCGCCGCGAGTGCCTCGGCGAGCGAGTCGGCCTCCTCGCGGAGCGCGACGAGTTCCTGATGCCGTGCGCGGGCGCTCTCGATCGCCGGTAGCAAATCGGTCTCGCGAAAAGGTTTCACCAGGTAGCCGAAGACGCCCGCCTCGACTGCGCGCGAGACGAGTTCGCGCTCGCCGTACGCCGTGACCATGACGATCGGCAGCGGGCGCTCCTCGAGGATCCGCCGGGCCGCGTCGATTCCGTCCAGCCCCGGCATCTTCACATCGAGCAGCGCGACCTCGGGTGTGGTCTCGCGGGCGAGACGCACGGCCTCCTCTCCGTTGCGCGCCTCGGCGCAAACTTCGAAGCCCGCCGCTTCCAGGAGTCCTTTGAGGTCGAGCCGAATGATCGTCTCGTCCTCCGCGATGAGAACCCGTACGGGCTCTGTCGCCGGCCGGCTCACGCGTCGATCCAGAGAACGCGGTACTCCATACCCGGCTTCCAGCGATTGGGACGCGCGCTCCGCCCGGCGACCTCGAGACCCCAGGTCTCGATCTCCTCCTCCGTCGTTCGCTCGGTCTCGTGCTCGTTGAAGATGCCGACCACGAGCCGCTCACAGCAGCCGAGCAGCCGTTCCACGAGCTCACGCCTGCGCGCCGCCGGAACATAGTCGAGGCCGGTGCGAACGAATGTGAATCGCCGCGGGGCTTCCCAGCTGAGCGCATTGCCGACGAAGATCCTGTCCGCCCAGTGAGGAAGGCGCCGTCCCGCGAGCTCCGCGAGCTCCGGCGAGATGTCGAGGCCGTACGGCTCGATCGCGAACGGGGTCCAGCGCGTTAGGCACTCCATGAGGTAGCCGTTCGCGCACCCGACGTCGAGAAACGCACCGACGCGATCGATCGCGTCGGCGACGTGGCTTCGCGACCACTCCCAGTCCGCGGCCGTCCCGGTCTTTCCGGATTGGCCCCACGGTGTCTCCGAGGCGAGATACGCGGGCACGACGATTCCCGCGGCTCGCCGGTGCCACCCTTCCTCGTCGATCGCGCCGCTTTCGAGGTCGGCGTCGATGCGGGCGAGCTCGCGCCAGGAGTTGTCCTTCAGGTGCGCGTGCGGGTCAGTCATGCGGGGAACGCCACTTCCGCGCGCAACCCACGCTCGTCGTGGAGCGCGAGCGCCCCCTGCAGCTCGTCTTTCACCAACGCCCGCACGATCGAGAGCCCGGTGCCGTTGCCGTCTCCCTGAATTCCAGGCCCGTCGTCCGCGATCGCGAGCACGACCGCGCCGTCGCGCTGCGCGAGCTCGATCGAGACGTGGTCGCCGCCATGCTCGAGCGCGTTTTGGAAGAGCTCGGTGAAGACGAGCGCGACGGCGGTCGCCTGCTGGCCGGCGAGCGAGATGGGCTCGAGCTTCGCCGTCACGTCCTTCCCGGGTCCGATGCCCTGGACGAGCATCGCGCGCAGCCGCTCGACGAGCTCCCCGAGATCGACGTCGTCCTCGCGGTGCTCGGTCAGCACCTCATGCACTGCGGCGATGGTCAGAACACGGTTCACGGAGTCCTGAAGCGCCTTCCGCGCGTCCACGTGGTCGGCTCTGGCCTGGAGCCTCAGCAAGGACGCCACGGCCTGGAGGTTGTTCTTCACGCGGTGGTGGATCTCCTGAGCGAGCACGCCGCGCATCACGGCTCGGCCGTGCTCGAGAGCCACCGCGGCGTGGTGGGCAATCGCTTCGAGGAGCGCTCGGTCCTCCTCCGTGAAGGCGACATCCCGGTCGCATACGAGCTCGCCGATCTGCCTGCGCTTCCAGCGCAGCGGCATGCGAACCGCGAATGCACCCGGTTGGCCCGCGGGCCAGGCGATCTTGCCGTCCTCGAGGACGAGAGCCGCCCCGGTGGCATGCAGCGACTCCATGGTCGTCCTCACGATCGCCTCGAGCGACTCCTCGAGGTAGAGCGACTC
>JACCVK010000094.1 GCA_013698195.1 Actinomycetota bacterium
GCATCGGGGTGGCGACGATGGAGGCCAACAACGCCAGCGGCACCGACGACGGCAAGCGCTGCCAGATCGAGACCGATCGCATCTTCTGCATGGCGAACGGCACCAGCGCTGCGGCGTTCGATGACGCGAGCCCGATCGGCTCCATCGTCTACGCGAGCGACGACAACACCGCGAGCCGCACCGTGACCGCCTACGCGATGGGCTTCTTCTACGGGCTCGACGCTGACGGCAAGGTCCGGGTGTTCATCACGCCCCGGATCGTCGCGCACATGGCCGCCCTCGCGAGCTGAAAGGACTGACGACCATGCCCGCTTCCCTCTCTGCAAACGAGCTGCTTCCGGCGACTGCGCAGGACTACGTCAGGCAGTTCGATGAGCGCTTCATCGCGCTTCGCATCGCGACGGAGCCGCTCCCGTGGGTGAAGGAGATCGTCGACCTGTTCGACGTGTCCTCGCCCCTGACGCGGTTCCCCGTCAACATGATGGCGCTTCAGTACATCGAGACGCGCGACGGCAACCGCGACCAGGACTTCGAGGACCGTTACTTCGATCTGAAGGTCGTCGAGTTCGACGCCGGCGTCGAGGCGAGCCTGCTCGAGCTGAACGCCTTCCCGTACAAGCGCCGGCAGTGGGACTCCGCGCCACAGCGGTTCCTCACCGCCGAGATGCGGCACGTCTCGAAGGCGTGTGCCGCTCTGCTCGAGGCGGGCACCACCAGCGTTGGCGAGGATGGCGAGGCCTTCTTCTCCACCGCACACCCGGTCGCCAGCGGCGCGACCTTCAGCAACTACCAGACGACCCCCCTCGCGGTCGCGAGCATCGCGAATCTCGAGGCGGAGATCACCGCCATGCGCCAGCAGGTGCGGGACGAGAACGGCGATCTGTTCCCGGCCTCACCCGACGTCATCATGGTGCCGACGGGCAAGGCGATCGGCCTGCAGAACCTGCTGAACCAGCAGTACATCCCGAGCGCCGCGGGTACCGCGTCGATGGTGAACCCCTACTTCCAGGGGCTGCGCGTCATCGAGAACCCGGACCTCACCGACGCGAACGACTGGTACCTGATCGACACCAAGCTGATGAACGGCCAGGGCTTCAAGCCCATGGTCGCGGCCAAGTACGACCCAGGTCGTCCGCTGTCCTACCGCGAGTTCGACGAGACCAGCGACTTCTTCAAGTCGAAGGGCAAGATCAAGGTCTCGTCGCACCTCTGGTACGGCTTCGGCCTCGCGTTCCCACACGCGATCCGTCGCGTCGTCGGCGCCTGATTCGGAGCAAGCCGTGCAGCTGCTTTGCACCGAAGGTGACCTCCTCGCGTACGGGGTCGTCCCGGGTTCGATTCCGAACCCCGGACGGCTCTGCGCGAGCGTGCTCGCCGCGACCGACGCCTTCGAGCTCGACCGCCACCTCCTCGCCACCGGCGTCGAGGTGTCGCTTCGGGCCGAGGCCGGCGGCTCGCTCCCGGCGCCACTCGCGGGGGGTGGCCTGTACTTCGTCGTGCGGCTCACGCACTCGACCTTCTCGGTCGCGACGACGCTGGCGAATGCGCTCCTGGGCGTCGTCGTCAACCTCACCACAGACGGCGACCGCGTCCTGGTGGTGGGCCCCGACCGGGTCGCCACCGCGCGCGCCTTCGCTTCGGAGTGGGTCTGGCAGTACGTCGCCGGCGCCCACCCCAACGTCGACGACGCGAACGTGACCACCTCGCTGGTCGTCCGCGGCGTCGCCGCGGCGCTCGCCGCCGCGATCCTCCAGTCGGCCGACGGCTCGAACGTCACCAGCCAAGCGGAGGAGCGCGCCCAGAAGATGCTCGACCGCTGGGGCCGCGGCGTCCCCGTTGCTGGCTCGCCGGCAGCTGCCGGCGGCAACCGCGCGATCCACGCCTCCGCCACCACGTCCGCCGACCCGCGCGGCTGGGACGGCCCAACCGGCTGCTGCCTTCCGGCTGGCATCGCCTCCACCAGGGGCATGCTGCCGTGAGCCTCCGCGGCGATGCTCGCTCGCTCTCGCGCCTCGCGAAGAGCCTGCCCACCGCGGCCATTGGCCAGCGCGTGGCGGCCCGCGTCGCGCCCGAGCTCACCGCCCTGGCGCTCGCTTCCTTCGACGCGCGCGA
>JACCVK010000100.1 GCA_013698195.1 Actinomycetota bacterium
AGACTCGACGCAATGAGCGACGCTGGAAGCGAGGCGGTCGAGCGGCAGGAGCTGTGGGGTGGGGAGACTGCCAAGGCGGTCGACAACTTCGTCGTCTCCGGTGAGCGGATTCCGGTCGCCGTTGCACGCTGGCTCGGTCGGATCAAGGCCGGCGCCGCCCGCGCGAATGGCGACCTCGGGCTGCTCGATGCCGAGAAAGCCGAGCGGATCGCCCGAGCTGCCGATCGCGTCGCCGCGGGCGAGTTCGACGATCAGTTTCCGATCGACGTGTTCCAGACAGGCTCGGGGACGAGCTCGAATACGAACGCCAACGAGGTGATCGCGACGCTCGCGGGCGACGGAGTCCACGCGAACGACGACGTGAACATGGGCCAGTCCTCGAACGACGTGTTCCCATCGGCGGTGCACCTCGCGTCTCTCGACGAGATCTCGAACGACCTGCTGCCGGCACTCGAGGGCTTGGCCGAGTCGCTGGAGCGGAAGGCGGCCGAGTTCGACGACATCGTGAAGTCCGGCCGGACGCACATGATGGACGCGGTTCCGGTAACGCTGGGCCAGGAGTTCGCCGGCTACGCGACGCAAGTCCGGCAAGGGATCGCCCGGACCACCGACGCGCTGCCACGCCTCGGCCAGATCCCGCTCGGCGGCACGGCTACCGGCACCGGCCTCAACGCGCATCCCGAGTTCGCCCAGCGAGTACGCGCGCTTCTCAGCGCCGACACCGGATTACCGATCTCGGCCCCGGCTGACCCGTTCGAGGCACAGGCCGCTCGCGATGGGCTCGTCGAGACGTCCGGAACACTCAAGGTCGTCGCCGTGTCCTTGACGAAGATCGCCAGCGACCTGCGTCTCATGGGCTCCGGTCCGCGCGCCGGGCTCGCGGAGATCTTCCTTCCCGAGCTCCAGAAAGGGAGCTCGATCATGCCCGGCAAGGTCAACCCCGTCATCCCCGAGGTCGTGACGCAGGTGGCCGCACAGGTCATCGGCAACGATCAGGCGATCACCGTGGGCGGCATGAGCGGCCAGTTCGAGCTCAACGTGTACGTCCCGCTCATGGCCCGCAATCTCCTGCAGTCGATCAGGCTGCTCGCGAGCGCCAGCCGGCTGCTCGCGGAGAAGTGCGTCGACGGGATCGAGGCCAACCGGGAACAGCTCGAGCGCTATGGGGAGCTCACTCTCTCCGCCTCCGCCGCGCTCAACCCGTACATCGGCTACGACAAGGGCACGGAGATCGTGAAGGAGGCGGCCGCGTCAGGCCGCTCGCTTCGGGATGTCGCGCGCGAGGCGGGAGTCGACGACGAGATTCTTGACGAGGCGCTCGACTACCGCGCGATGGCCAAGCCGTACGAGGCCAGAGATCGGGGCGAAGAACCCGCTGCAGAGTGAAGCCCTGCGCCGCCGGGACGTACCGCGCGGCACGCTACGCCCCGCCGAAGAAGCGTCATCCTGCCACGAGCTCGAAGTGACCGAGTTTCGCGGCTAGGATTGACAGGCTCAGCTGCCTCGGCTTCAATCGAGCGCAGCCAGTACGTCGATCGAGCGCCGCGAGCGGTACTTTGACGGTCGGGCGCGCCACCAGGGAGGGAGATAGTGGCAAGACGCTCGAACGCGAAATACGGGGCGCTGCTCGTACTTGCGCTCACAACAGCCGTAGCAGTCGTTTTCTCCGCGGCTGCCAGCGGCTCGACAGCCGCGCGCGGAGTCGATCGCTTCACGCAGGTGGGTGCGGGAGAGATCGAGACCGCCTACTACACGCCTCTTGGCATCTCGAAGCAGCCGGCGACCGTGATGGTGCAGCTTGCGGGCAAGCCGGTCGCCGAGGTGCAAGGCGATCTCGGCCGGGACCTGTCGGACGCCGAGAAGCAGCAGATCGTCTCCGAGCTCGAAGCTCGGCAGAACGCGTTGAAGTCGCAGATCCAGGCGCTCGGCGCGGAGATCGTGAACGACTTCCAGTACGCCTACAACGGCATCAAGGTGCGGGTTGCCCGCAACCGGGTGCCGCAGCTCATGCGTCTCAACGGCGTTCTCGGCGTTCGTGCGATGCAGCCGATGAAGCCGATCAACACGAACACGATCCCGATGGTCGAGGCGCCAACAGTCTGGGGTGGGACACCGGGCTATCGCGGCGAGGGCATCAAGATCGCGATCATCGACACCGGAATCGACTACACGCACGCGAACTTCGGCGGCCCCGGCACTCCCGAGGCCTTCGACGCGGCCGATGCGACGGACACGGCGCCGGCCGATCCCACCCTCTTCGGGCCCTCCGCGGTCACGAAGATCAAGGGCGGGTACGACTTCGTCGGCGACGACTACGACGCCAGCGATCCGGACAGCGACACGCCCGCGCCGGATCCGAATCCGCTCGACTGCGACGGGCACGGCAGCCACGTCGGCGGTACCGCGGCGGGCTACGGCGTCCTCGCCGACGGCTCGACCTACGGCGGTCCGTGGAACGCATCGACGGTCAGCGACAACGACTGGACGATCGGGCCCGGTGTCGCTCCCGAGGCCGACCTCTATGCCTTGCGCGTCTTCGGTTGCTTCGGCTCGACCGATGTCACGATCGAGGCAATCGAGTGGTCGGTCGCCAACGACATGGACGTCATCAACATGTCCCTCGGCTCGCCGTTCGGCAGCGACGACGATCCGACGGCTGTCGCATCCACCAATGCCGTAAAGGCAGGCGTGGTGGTGGTTGCGTCCGCCGGTAACGAAGGGCCGAACCAGTACATAACCGGCTCGCCTGCGTCGGCTACCGGCGCTATCAGCGTCGCCGCGAACGACGCGATCGAGTCGCTTCCGGGGGCCACGCTCGCGCTCAGCACGGGTCAGACGATCGTCGCGCTGAACGCGAACGGCTATCCGTTCTCTCCGACTACGTACAACGTCGTCGTCATCCGCGACGACCCCGCGACGACGACAGTGAATGAGGCGCTCGGCTGCAACGTCTCGGACTACGGCACGCTTCCTGCCAACGCGATGGCCGTCGTGTACCGCGGCGTGTGTGCTCGCGTCGGCAAGGCCATCAGAGGCCAGCAGGCCGGAGCCGCGGCTGTGGCGATGGTCAACAACACGGAGGGCTACCCGCCGTACGAGGGGAAGATCACGGTGCACCCCGACACCGGCGAGGAGTACGAGGTGACCATCCCGTTCTTCGGCATCCAAGGCAGCTCGACGTTCCCGCCGCCTGCGGACACCGACGGCGGGAAGCTCTGGGCCGCTGACGGAGGCACGGCTGCCGCGACGCCGACGACGCTCTCGAACGAGAACTTCCGAGGCTTCGCGAGCTTCACCTCCGGCGGCCCGCGGACCGGGGACAGCTGGCTCAAGCCGGATATCACGGCGCCTGGCGTCAGCGTCAACTCGACGTTAGTCGGCTCCGGGAACCAGGGCACGATCATCTCCGGCACGTCCATGTCCTCGCCGGCGGTTGCCGGGATCGCGGCGCTCGTCAAGGAGGCGCATCCGAGCTGGAGTGCACGGGAGCTCAAGGCAGCGATCGTGAACACCGGCGATCCGGCCGGCGTCGCCGAGCATCGAATCAGCCGCGGCGGCACGGGCCTCGCAATCGCGACCAGTGCTGTTGAGACGCAGGCGACCGCGCTCGGCGACCCGCGTACCGGCAGCCTGAACTTCGGGTACCGGGAGCTGCGAGCAGACGCTTCTGTGCAGAAGCGGATCGAGCTCCACAACTGGAGCAACGCTCCGATGACGTTCACCGTCTCGCAGACGAACGGTGCGGGCTCTCCGCACTCGGTCGCCTTCAGCTCGCCGTCGGTGACGGTGCCCGCTCGGGGCGACGCGTTCGTGACCGTGCGGCTGACGGTGCCCGTCGCGACCGTGGGGAACTCGGATCCGTTCGGAAGCCCGCCCTTCGCGTTCCGCGAGGTCGCGGGCCTCGTGACGCTGACGCCGGCCGCCGGTCAGAACGGCGACGTCGTGCTACGCGTCCCCTACTACCTGGTTCCTCGGGCGTTGTCCCGGATCAACACGACGGTTCGTGACCGCACGCTGAGCCCGAGCTCACCTTCGACCACTGCAACCGTGCGAAACACGGGCGCGATCAGCGGGGACGGGGACTTCTACGCCTGGGGGCTCTCGGACACGAGAGATGTCGGCAAGGTGTCGAACGACATGCGCGCGGTCGGCGTGCAGTCATTCCCGTTCAGCTCGACGAGCCGGCTGCTGGTCTTCGCGGTGAACGTGTGGGAGCGCTGGTCGAACGCGTCTCTGAACGAGTTCGACATCTTCGTTGATGTCGATCAGGACGGAACAGACGACTATGTCGTGGTCGGCGTCGACCTTGGCGCTCTGACGACGGGGTCGTTCAACGGAGAGATGGGGGTGTTCGTCTTCAGCACCCGGAGCGCGGGCGCGAGTCTCGCGTTCCTCGCTGCGGCCCCGACCGACGCGACGAGCGTGCTGTTGCCCGTCATCTCGAGCCAGCTCTGCCGGACGGGTGAGCCGTGCCTGTCGAGCTCGAACCCGCGTCTTACCTACTCGGCCGTCTCGTTCGACCTCAACGCCGGCGGGGTCGACGAAGTGCCGGGAACGGCCGAGTTCAACGCCTGGACGAGCTCGATCAGCCAGGGGATGTTCGTGTCGGTGCCGCCGGGCACGTCCGCGACGGTGCCGGTCTCGATCAACCCGGCCGAGTGGGCGCAGACGCCTGCGAAGGGCATCATGGTCGTCACCTTCGACGACAGCTCCGAGCAGGGCGAAGAGGCCGATCTCGTGCAGATGACCCTCCGCTAGCAGACGGGAGAGGTCTCGGTAAGGGGCTCCGCGCCGCGGAGCCCCTTACATCTTCAGGGGCAAGCTCGGCTATCCTGGAGGCATGGTCGCTGTCGTGCTCGCGGTCGTCATGCTCGCTCTCCCTCAGCCGAGCGAACGCGCGAAGCTCGCGATCACCGATCGCCAGCCACTCGCCGTGCGTGGCAGCGGTTTCGTTCCAGGCGAGCGAGTTCACGTGACCGCTGCCGCGGGACGCAACGACGACGTTCGGGTTGTGGCGAACTGGGACGGCGCCTTCGTCGCTCGCTTCTCGTTCGCGGTTCCCCGCTGTGGACGGGCGTGGGTCAGAGCGACCGGCGCGAAAGGGACGCACGCGCGTCTCAGCCTCCGTAACGTCATCGCCTGCGTTCCGCCGACGTCGGCGGGCTCTCAGTAGGCGACGGCGCCGCGGCCGGTCTCGGCAGCGTGACGCTGCTCGTCGGCCCGGTAGGACGAGCGCACGAGCGGGCCTGAGAAGACGGACCCGAAGCCGAGCTCCTCGCCAAGCTCTCGGAACCAGCGGAACTCGTCCGGATGCACCCAGCGGCTGATCTGCGCATGCTTCGGCGACGGCTGGAGGTACTGGCCGATCGTGACGACGTCGACCCCGTGCGCCCGGAGGTCGCGCATGGTCTCGACCACCTCGTCGTTCGTCTCGCCGAGGCCGACGATGATTCCGGCCTTCGTCATGACGTTGTAGCCGGCGAGCTCCTTCACCCGGCTCAAGAGCCACAGCGCCTTGTCGTAGCTCGCCTTCGCGCCTCGCATGCGTGCGTGCAGCCTGCGCACCGTCTCGATGTTGTGGCCGAAGACGTCAGGCCGCGCGTCAAGGACCGTCGCGAGCGCCTCCTCCTCGACGCCGAGGAAGTCCGGGGTCAGGACCTCGACGGTCGCAGCCGGCAGCTTGCGCCGGAGAGCGCGAATCGTCGCTGCGTAGTGCGCCGCGCCGCGATCGGGGATGTCGTCTCGGTCGACGGAGGTGACGACGACGTGCGAGAGACCCATCTGGTGCGCGGCCTGCGCGAGCCGCAAAGGCTCGAGCGGATCGGGGGGCGCGTCCGGCTTCCCCGAGTTGACATAGCAGTAGCGGCACGCGCGAGTGCACGTATCGCCCAGGATCTGGAACGTCGCCGTCCCGCGGCCCCAGCACTCGCCGATGTTCGGGCAGCGGGCCTCCTCGCAGATCGTCACGAGCTGGCCGGCCCGCATGAGGCCCTTGACCTCGTAGTAGCGCGAGTTCACGCTTGGTGCGCGCACACGCATCCACTCGGGGCGGCGCGGACGTTCCGCTACAGGCAGCGACTTCTGCATCGCCTGGCTAGTCTAGAGACGGTGGTGCCGGAAGCTCCTCTCGAGCAGACGGATACCGGACTCGTTCCAGCCGGCGACGGTTGGTTCGTCGTCAACGTGCGCGACGTCCAGTGGTTCGACGGCGGGGAGCTCGGTGGCCTGTACGCGACCTTCGAGGGAGAGAACGCACGGTTCGACGGACTCGGCTTCGGAATCGGGATCCTCCGCCCCGGCGAGGCGAATGCCCTCTACCACGGCGAGGACGCCCAGGAGGACTTCCTTGTTCTCGCCGGCGAATGCCTACTCCTCGTCGAAGGAGAGGAGCGGCTGTTGCGGGCGTGGGACTTTGTCCACTGCCCGCCGTGGACGGAGCACATCTTCGTGGGTGCGGGCGACGGCCCGTGCCTCGTCCTCGGGGTCGGCGTTCGACGAAAGGGCCGCGGGCTCAAGTTTCCGGTGAGCAAGGTCGCGCTGGCGCACGGCGCGGGCGTCGCGACGGAGACGACCGATTCGCGTGAGGCTTACGCCGGTTACGGCGAATCGGCGGGCATCCGCTGCCCTCCGGAGTTTCCACCCGGCTGACATACGGGAGTGCGCTCGACCATCAGCGTCGTCATGGTCGAGTCGGTCGTCCACAAACGGTGCGCGACGCCCTTCGGCCAGCGTGCCTGCTGACCTTCGCTAAGCGAGGCGGTCTCCCCGGCGACGGATGTGAAGCCTTCGCCCTCGAGGCAGACGACGATGGTGTCGTTGTCGCCCGGGTGCTCGTGGATGGTCGCGTGCTCGGCGAACCGGAGCTGCGCGACGAAGAAGTCCTCCTCGCGGACCAGCACGCGACCGACGACGCCGATGCAGCCTTCGTATGGCAGCGGATCCCAGCCGAGGCGTGGAAAAGGGCGGATGTCGATGTTCACCGCGCGGCGAGCGACGCGTGCACCGGTTGCGTCCAGAGCCCGACGCCGTCCTCCGCAGGCAACTCCTCGAGCTCGAGGCCGAAAACCTCGGCGACGGCCTCGATCGCGGCCGGCCTGACGTCGGCGACCGTCACGGCTCGAGCGAGCTCCCGCTCCATGGTTGTGAACTGCGCGTCCTCGAGTCCGCAGGCGGTGATCCATTCCGTGAACGGGGCGGGATCGAGATCGACGTTGAGCGCGTAGCCGTGGGTTGTCACCCAGCGCGAGACGTGTACCCCGATGG
>JACCVK010000101.1 GCA_013698195.1 Actinomycetota bacterium
GGAGCGTGGGGTATCGGCCTGCTCCTCGGCGCGGTCGCTGGGATCCCGCTCGCGATCTTCGTCGTCTACTACGTCTACTCGAAGCAGGGCGCGTGAGCAGCGGGCTCTTCTCGACGCCGAGGCCGATCCCGAGCCGGCTCGCCGCGAGCGCTGCCGCGGGCGCGGTCATCCTGCTCGCGCTGCCGGTCTTCGCCATCGCCGGGTGGCCGCTCTCGGGGTGGGGGCTCGCGGCCGTCCTCTGGGCCGGTTCACAGCTCTTCGCCCTGCTACTGGCGCGCCTTCCAACCGGCGCAGATAACCTCGCCGCCGCAGGCATGAGGGGTATCGGAACCACGTCGCGTGCACTCCTCGTCGGTGTCCCGCTCGTCGCGGTGACGATCGCCGACGAGCGTGTCGGCATCGCTGCGGCGATTCTCTACGCGCTCGCATTCACGATCGAGCTCGCTGTCGGCCTCATGACGTATTTCAGCGCGGAGCCCAGGGTATGAAGCGCCTGGTATGAAGCGCCTCTTCTTCATGCTGCTCGCGGTGGCGCTCGTGCTGCCGAGCGCTGCGTTCGCGCAGGGGACGCCTGCCGAGGAGAGCGAGTTCGACCCCGCGCACGAGTGGGAGCTTCAGACCTGGGGGCCGGAGCTCAAGCTCGGCCCGATCGACATGTCGATCAACAAAGCGGTCGCGTACCTCATCCTCGGCGCGATCGTATCCATCATCGTCGGAATCGTCTTCATGCGCGTGAAAGTGGGACGCGGTCCGAACCGTCGCCAAGCGGTCGGCGAGACGATTTACGAGATCGCGCAGGTGCAGGTCGCCGAGCAGGGCCTGCCGACGAAGGCAATCGGCCGCTGGTTCCCCTACGTCGCGTCGCTGATGGTCTTCATCTGGGTCGTGAACATGCTCGGCTTCATTCCGCTGCCACTCTCGGACGAGCACGTGGAGATCGGCGGAATCGAGCTGCCCACGCTCGCGATCTTCGCGGCGACGTCGACGCTGTCCGTGACGCTCGCGCTGGCTCTCATGACCTTCGTCTTCACGCACTTCGAAGGCATTCGCGAGCACGGCCCAGTCAAGTACTTCAAGAGCTGGATCCCCGAGGTGCCGAAGGTGATGCTGCCGCTGATCGTCCCGCTCGAGATTCTTGGGCAGTTCATGCGACTGATCAGCCTCTCGGTGCGGCTCTACGCGAACATGCTCGCTGGGCACATGCTCATCCTCACCTTCATTGGCCTGATCTTCGTGATCGGCAACCTTGCGCTGGCCGTGGTCGCCGTTCCGGCCGCGACGATCTTCTACCTCTTCGAGGTCATCATCGTCGTCTCGATCCAGGCGTACATCTTCGCCGCCCTATCCGCCATCTACATAGGCTCGGCCATCGAGCCCGAGCACTAAGGAGGGTCTGAAAGACATGTCTTCGTACTTCTTCCTCGCCGCCGCCGAGGACGGCGCGGACGCCGGCAAGGCGATCGCGCTGGCACTCGGCATCGGCCTCGGGTCGCTCGGCGCCGGCATCGGCATCGGGAACATCTTCGGCTCGATGATCCAGGCCGTGGCTCGCCAGCCCGAGCTCCGGGGCGAGCTCACCGGGATCCAGTGGCTCGGCTTCGCTCTCACCGAGGCGGTCGTGTTCTACGGCCTCATCGGTGGCCTGCTCGCGTACGTCCTGATCTGAGTTGAACACGTTCCTTCCACTCGCCCAGGCGGAGGACTCCTCTGGAGGCCTGATCGACGTCGTCCCCGGGCTCATGATCTGGACGCTGATCTGCTTTGGGATCACGTTCTTCGTGCTCCGGAAGTTCGCGTTCGGCCCCATCCAGCGCACGATCGACGAGCGCCGCGAGCGCATTCGCAAAGCGCTCGAGGAGGCCGACCACGCCCGCGCCGAGTCGCGCGAGCTGCTCGAGCAGCATCGCGCGCTGATCGCGAACGCCAAGAGCGAGGCCGCGGACATCCTCTCCGAGGCGCGGAGGGTGGGCGACGCGCAGATCGAGCGAGTGAAGCGCGAGGCAGACGACGAGCGGCTGCGACGGCTCGAGGAGACCAAGCGCCAGATCGAGGCCGAGACCAAGCGCTCGCTCGATCTCATCCGCACGGAGGTCGCCGATCTGACGCTCGAGGCCACGGCGCGCGTCACGGGCAAGGTGCTCGACGCTGAGGACCAGCGGCGGCTCATCGATGAGGCGATCGCCGAGCTCGATTTCTCTGCGCTGGAGAAGGAGACGACCTAGCGGTGGCCGTCGCGCAGCGCATGTACGCGCGCGCCCTGTTCGAAGCCGCCGACGAAGAGGGAAGGCTCGAGCGGGCGGCCGAAGACCTCGCTGCAATCGCGGCGGCGGTCGAGGACATGCCGGAGCTCGCGAGCTTCCTGCGCAATCCGCAGATCGACCCGTCCGAGAAGGGCGACGTGCTCGCGGAGATCGCCGGGGAAGCGGACGAGCTCGTCCAGAACTTCCTGCGACTTGCGGCGGAGAAGGGCCGTGCCGGCGACCTGGTCGAGATCCAGCGCGAGCTCGCGGCTTTGGTCGCACGCGCAGAGCGGCGGCTCACTGTCGAGCTCGAGACCGCAGTCGAGCTCTCGAACGAGGAAGCCGCAGCCATCGTGAGCACGATCGAGCAGGCGTCCGGCCGGAGCGTCGACGTGACCCGGAATGTCGATCCCGCACTGATCGGCGGGATCGTGCTCCGGATCGGATCCTTCCGCGCCGACGGGAGCGTCCGCGGGCGCCTCGAGCGTCTGCGCAGAGACTTGGCAACCCCACGATGACGCGACGCAAGGAGAACTCGTGAAGCTACGCCCAGAAGAGATCACCTCGATCCTCAAGGACCGGATCAAGCAGTTCGAAGTCGAGACCGACCTCTCGGAGGTAGGAACCGTGCTCCAGGTCGGCGACGGCATCGCCCGCATCCACGGCCTCGAGAACGCTGTCGCACTCGAGCGTCTCGAGCTCGAGCACGGCGTTACCGGCATCGCGTTCAACCTCGAAGAGGACAACGTCGGTACCGCGCTCTTCGGCGACTGGGAGCATGTGAAGGAGGGCGAGCCTGTCCGGCGCTCGGGTGAGGTCATGAGCGTGCCCGTCGGCGAAGCGCTGCTAGGGCGGGTCGTCGACCCGCTCGGAACGCCGCTCGACGGTCTCGGCCCCATCGAGACCAGCGAGCGCCGGCCGCTCGAGTTCAAAGCGCCGGGCGTCATCCAGCGACAGCCGGTGAAGGAGCCGCTTCAGACCGGCATCAAGGCGATCGATTCGATGGTTCCGATCGGCCGCGGGCAGCGCGAGCTCATCATCGGCGACCGTTCGACGGGGAAGACGGCGATTGCGATCGACACGATCCTGATTCAGCGCGGCGGCGACGTGATGTGCGTGTACGTCGCAATCGGGCAGAAGGGCTCGACCGTGGCGCAGGTGGTCGAGCGGCTTCGCGACGCGGGCGCGATGGAGTACACGATCGTCGTCTCGGCACCCGCCCAGGAGGCCGCTCCGATCAAGTGGATGGCGCCCTTCGCGGGCTGCGCGATGGGGGAGCACTTCCTGTACGGCGGGAAGCACTCGCTCCTGATCTACGACGATCTGTCGAAGCATGCGGACGCCTACCGTCAGCTTTCACTCCTGCTCCGCCGCCCGCCCGGTCGCGAGGCGTTCCCGGGGGACGTCTTCTACCTCCACTCGCGACTCCTCGAGCGCGCGTGCAAGCTCTCGGACGATCTCGGCGGCGGGTCCTTGACGGCGCTGCCGATCATCGAGACGCAGGCTGGGGACGTCGCCGCGTACATCCCGACGAATGTCATCTCGATCACGGACGGACAGATCTACCTCGAGTCGGCGCTCTTCTACTCGGGCGTTCGTCCTGCGATCAACGTCGGCGTGTCGGTCTCGCGAGTCGGCGGCAATGCGCAGAAGAAGGCCATGCGCCAGGTGGCCGGACGTCTCCGGCTCGACCTCTCCCAGTACCGGGAGCTGGAAGCGTTCGCGCAGTTCGGCTCGGAGCTCGACCAGGCGACCCAGCAGTCGCTCGCACGAGGTGAGCGCATGGTTGCAACGCTGAACCAGCCGCAGTACGAGCCGTGGCCTTTCGAGGAGCAGGTGGTCGCGATCTACGCGGGGATCAACGGCTACCTGGACACGATTCCCGTGCCGCAGGTTTCCCGTTTCCACGACGAGCTTCGCGAGGCTTTGCGCACCGAGGAGTCGATCCTCGGAAAGATCCTGGAGGCGGGCGAGATCTCGGACGAGGTCGAGGAGAAGCTCAAGGCCGAGCTCGATCGCTTCCTCAACTCGTTCAATATCGAGGAGGAGAAGGGGCTCGCGGGCTAGTCGTGGCTACCGTTCAAGACCTCAAGCGACGGATCAAATCGATCCGGAACACGCGCAAGATCACGCGCGCGATGGAGCTCGTCGCCGCAGCCAAGCTGCGCCGGGCGGAGGCCCGGATCACCGCACTCAGGCCGTATGCGGAGACGATGACCGAGCTCATCGCGGGGGTGGGACGGGCCGCCGCGAGCGTTCGGCTTCCGCTGCTCGAGCAGCGTGAATCGGTCGAGAACGTCGCCATCGTCCCGCTGACGGGCGACCGCGGGCTTGCGGGCGCGTTCAACGCGCAGGTCCTGCGCCGCGCGTTCGCCATCGAGCGCTCGCTGCAAAGCGAGGGCAAGGGCGTCAAGTGGGTCGTCGCCGGCAAGAAGGGCCGCTCGACGCTCACGTTCAGGCGTCGTGACGTCGCGGCCGCGTACATCGGCTTCACGGATCAGCCCGCGTACAGCGATGCGCAGGCGATCGCGCACCGGGTCGGCGAGCTCTTCACCGAGGGCGAGGTCGACCGGGTGGTTCTCGTTTACAACACGTACGTCTCCGCTATGACGCAGCGCGTCACCGAGCAGGACATCCTCCCCATCTCCCGCGACATCCTCGAGACGGACGAGCAGGAGCGCGAGGCCGACACGCTCCGCGGCGACTTCATCTTCGAGCCCGAGCCGGAGGAGATCCTCGAGAAGCTGCTGCCCGTCTATCTCGAGACGCAGGTCTACCGCGCGCTCTTGGAGTCGACGGCTTCGGAACAGGGAGCACGCATGACCGCGATGCGAAACGCCTCGAAGAACGCCGGCGAGCTCATCGACTCGCTCACGTTGAGCATGAACCGTGCGCGTCAGGCAGAGATCACGCAGGAGATCCTCGAGGTCGTCGGCGGCGCCGAAGCCCTCCGATAAGGACAACGAGGCCTGACGCCAGCTTGCAAGGCGCTGTCGGCCCGGGGTCTGACCCGTCCTGCCAGAACGACCGCCGGGGTCTGACCCCGCGGGTCTGCCGGCGCCTGTTCACAGCAGGGCTCGAGGCCGTGGGGTCTGACCCCTTGCTCGAGCAACGCAGGAGAACCTCGAGGTCGTCGGCGGCGCCGAAGCGCTCGTGTCAGGACAACGGGGCCTGACGCCAGCTTGCAAGGGGCTGTTGCACGCGTGCTAACAACCGACCGTCGTGGGCGTAGAAGTACCTAGCGCGCCCCTCGCGCTCCACGATGGCGACCCCGATCACCGACGAGCCCGCAGATAGCATCACGCCGGTGGAGCGGGCCCTTGCCGACCGCGAAGACGGCACCGATCGCTTCGAGCGCGCGAGCGACATAGCGACGCGCTTCCTCGACAACATCGAAGACGTCGTCTACGGCAAGAGAGACGAGATCAAGCTCGTCCTCGCAGCGCTCGCCTGTGGCGGTCACGTCCTGCTCGAGGACGTGCCCGGTACCGCGAAGACCGTGCTCGCGCGGGCGATAGCCGCGACAATCGAAGGCGCGACGCCGTCGCGCATCCAGTGCACGCCCGATCTCCAGCCGACGGACGTAACGGGACTCTCCGTGTTCGACCAGAAGACCCGTGACTTCGAGTTCCGCCCGGGCCCGGTGTTCGCGAACATCGTCCTCGTGGACGAGATCAACCGCGCGACGCCGAAGACGCAATCGGCGCTGCTCGAGGCGATGGCGGAGTACCAGGTGACGGTCGACGGTGTGACGCGCGATCTTCCGAACCCGTTCCTCCTGATCGCGACGGAGAACCCGATCGAGTACGAGGGCACGTTCCCGCTTCCCGAGGCGCAGCTCGACCGCTTCTTCCTACGAACCGCGCTCGGCTACCCCGGGCTCGACGACGAGCTCAAGATCCTCGAGCAGCAGCGCTACGGGCACCCGCTGGCCGACCTCGACTCGGCGGTGACGCTCGAAGACATCCGCGAGCTCCGCGCCTCGGCGCAGCACGTGTACATGGACGACGTCATTCACCGCTGGCTGGTCGAGCTCGTTCGCGCGACGCGTGGCCACGAATCGGTCGTCATCGGGAGCTCGGTGCGCGGGAGCCTGGCCCTTGAACGCGCGGCTCGCGCCTGGGCGCTGCTCGCCGGCCGCAGCTTCGTGATCCCGGAGGACATCGAGCGACTCTTCGTCCCCGTGCTGATTCATCGGGTGGTCTTCACCCCGAGCTTCGTCGCGCGCGCACGCGCATCTAGCTGGGACCACGCTATTGCCGAGTTTCGCGCCGCTTGCCTCCTGCTCGCCCCTCGCCCTGGCTCGGAGGAAGATCCGATCTTCGAGCATCCGAGCTCGTAGGCCGGAGCTCTCGTGAGGAGCGGGCGGCTCACCTTTCCCCTCGTCCCTCGTCGACGGGTCATCGGCACGTCTTTCGGGACGATGCGCAGCCTGCGCCGGGGCTCGGGGTCAGACGTCGCGGGCTCGCGCCCCTATTACCCGGGCGACGATATGGATGCGATCGACTGGGCCGCGTCGGCCCGCCTGTCGACGGCGAGGGGGCGGGACGAGTTCGTCGTACGCGAACGCTTCGCCGAGGAGGCGCCACGGGTCATCATCGTGTGCGACCGCCGGCCGCAGATGGCGCACTTCGCCTGGCCGCTCCCGTGGCTCGACAAGCCGCAGGCGATGCGGAATGCGGTCGAGCTCATCCTCGCGAGCGCGGGAGCGTCAGGCGGCTACGTCGGCTACCTCGACTATGCCGACGGAGACCCGCACTGGCGTCAGCCGAAGGGCGAGCGGAAGCTCATCGAGATCCAGGACGACCGCCTGTGGTCGTCCGAGTACGGCGGGCCGCAGGATTGGCTCGAGCGCTCGGTCGCTCACCTCGCCGAGCACCGGCGCGCTGTCTCTCCGGGAACGTTCGTGTTCCTGCTCTCGGACTTTCTGCCCGCACCGTCCAGTGAGATATGGCTCGTCGCGTTCGAGCACCGCTGGGATCTCGTGCCGGTGGTGATTCAGGACCCTGTGTGGGAGCAGAGCTTCCCGGACGTGAGCGGAATCGTGGTTCCGCTCAGCGATCCGGAGTCGAACCGAGTGAGCCATGTCCGGCTGAAGCGCGACGAGGTCGCGGAGCGTCGCGCGGCGAACGAGGAGCGGTTGCTCGAACTCCTGGACGGGTTTCGCATGCTCGACATCGACCCGATCGTGGTCTCCTCGAGCGACAAGTCCGACGTGCTTGCGCCCTTTCTCATGTGGACCGAGCTCCGGCGCACGCGACGGGTGATCGGGGCGTGAGCTAGTGGCGGGGCACAAGATCCTGCTCACCGGCGCCGTCGTTGCGATTGCGGTCATGAGCGCCCTGGCCATCGCGCTCGTGACCTGGGAGCGGAACGGCGAAACCGCGGACGGCGACTCGGCGAGTACGGATCCGATCGCCGCAACGGGAACGCTCGCTCCAACCACCGTCCTGTTCGGCGACACGCTTCGAGCGCGCGTCGATGTCGTCGTCGACAAGACCGTCATCGACGCGGACGGTGTTCAGCTCACCACGGCTTTCGGGCAGTGGAAGCCGGTTCACGAGCCTCAGGAGTCGCGAGAAGACTCGGGCGACACCGCGTATCTGCGGACGACATACGTCCTTCGCTGCCTCACGCGCTTCTGCGTGCCTGCGCGCGAGACGGAGCAGCTCGACTTCGAGCCGGCCGAGGTCTCATACGAGGCGCTCGTGGGTGACGGATCCCAGCGCCTGAGCTTGGATGTCCCCTGGCCGCGGCTCGTCGTTCACTCGCGCATCGGCGAGGGCGTGGACGACCGCCGCGACGTGCTCGCGGCGCCGTGGCGCGCCGACCTCGTGACGCTGCCGTTGCTCGCGTATCGAATCTCGCCGGGGCTTCTCCTTGCCTTGCTGCTTTCGGCAGGAGTCGCGCTCATCGCGCTCGCGGGCGTGCTCGTGTACCGCGCGATCCCGGACCGGAAGCCGCCGCCCGAGCCGGAGCCCGAGCCGATCCCTGTCGCGACGCTGCTCGAGCAGGCGCTCGCGTTCCTCGAAGCTCCGGCAACCTCGAACGGCGCTCCCGAGCGACGTCGAGCGCTCGAGCTCGTCGCCGACGAGGTGGAGAGCTGGGGCGATACGCGGCTCGCCACGACGGCGCGCTCGCTCGCGTGGTCCGAGCACGCGCCGGAGAGCAAGACGACCAAGGCCTTCGCGGCGGAGCTGCGGAGTCGAATGGAGAGCCTGAACGGCAATGCTGGGTAGACGAAAGACGATCCCGAGCTCCGACACGGGGGCGCTCCGACGTCCTCGGAGAAGAACGGGCGTCGTCCGAGCGGTGCTCGTGCTCGTGGCGTGCGGGCTCGTGGCCACCGCGTTCCTCTCCGCGCGAGACCTCGAGGCACGCAGCAACGAGTTCGTGCCCGGCGGGCGCAGCGGCGTCGTCGTCATCGACGTCTCGCTAAGCATCTTGGACACGGACTACGCGCGGGTTCGGGGTGTGCTCGAGCGCGTCATCGCCGCGGGTAACCCGATGGGTCTCGTGGTCTTCTCCGACGCCGCCTATGAGCTCATGCCGCCGAGAACGCCGTCGACCGAGCTCCGTCCGCTTCTCCGTTTCTTCAAGCTCGCCGGCGACGAGCTGCCGCCGAACCCGTGGCTCCCGAGCTTCCAGGCCGGCACCCAGATCTCGAGCGCGCTCGAGCTCGCGCAGGGCATGCTCGAGCGCGACAAGGTGTCGCCCGCGTCGATCCTCCTCATCAGTGATCTCGAGACCGCCCCCTCCGACTTCAGCGCTCTCGGGCAGGTGCTCTCGCGAATCAAACAGTCGTCGACGACGATGCGCGTCGTGCCGCTGTCCGCGACGAGCGACGGCCGGACGTTCTTCGGTGGGATCCTCGGCTTCGACGCGTTCGTCGAGCCCGTCGAGCCGAACGCAGGGGAGACGCGCACGATCGAGGTGTCGCTCAAGGGCGAGTTACCGCTCCTGCTCTTGCTCTCGAGCGCTTTCATGTTTGTCGCGCTTGCCGCACATGAGCGATTCGCCGGAAGGCTCGCGCTGCCCGCCGGGGCAGGCTGGAGGCGGACATGAGGAGATATCTGCCGACGATTGCCGCCGTCACGGCGGCCCTCGTTCTCGGCGCTGTGCTCCTGCTGCTGGCCCTCGACGTCTCACGCCTGCGGAGTGCTTTGCCCGCCGACGACGTCCGCTACCGCAGCGCTCCCGAAGGACGTCTGTGGACGCCCACCGAGGTCGTTCCGGGCGGAATCGCGAGGAGCCTGCTCGACGCGCGCGGAGATATCCGGTTTCGTCGCGCGATTCGCGGCGTCCGCTTGAGCCACCCCGAGATGCCCGGGTTCTCGGACCCGGCATACGTCGTCCATCGGAATGAGGCGACCGCTTGGCTCACCGACATCGTCCAGCAGGACGGCAACGACGCACGCCGATCGGCAGCGGCCAACCTGCTCGGCGTCCTCTCGTTCGCCGATGCGATCGCTGACTACACGAACCGCGGCCGGCTGCTGGAGGGGGCTACCGGCCGCTTCCGCCAGGCGATCAATCTCGATCCGGGGAACGACGATGCGAAGCACAACCTCGAGCTCACGCTGGCCCGTTCCCGCGGGCTCGAGCTCTCGGAGGCGGGCGGCGGCAACGCTCCATCTCCAGGCGGCAAGGGCGCAAAGGGCGCCGGGACCGGCGACCCTGGCAGCGGTTACTAGCGGTGCTCGCGGTGAGCTTCGGCTTCTTGACCCCGGTTGCCGGGCTCGTCGCACTCCTCTGTCTGCTACCGCTGACGGCGTTTCTGCGGGCGCGGGCGCTCGCGCGTCGAAAACGTTCCGCTGTCGGCCTCGCGGAGCCTCGCCGGCGCGCCTTTCTGCTGCCGCTCGCGGCCGTCCTGGCAGCCGCCGCGTCTCTTGGCCTGGCGGCGATGCAGCCGGTCGTCTCCTTCGAGGAGACCCGGCGCATACGCACGGATGCAGAGGCGTTCGTCGTCGTCGACACCACTCGCTCCATGCTCGCGAGCCAGGCGCCGGGCTCGCCCTCACGGATTGCGCGCGCAAAGATCGTCGCGACGGCGGTACAGACCGCGTTGCCTTCCGTGCCGGTCGGGCTCGGCTCGCTCACGGACCGGACGCTTCCACATCTCTTTCCGAGTGCGGACGGCGAGGTATTCCAGGCGACCCTCGAGAAGTCGATCGGGATCGAGCGTCCACCGCCGGTGCACACATTCGTCACGCGCGTCACGAACCTGGAGGCGCTCTCCGCCGTCGCGACCCAGGGCTTCTTCTCTCCGACCGCCGAGCGCCGCGCGCTGGTCGTCGTCACCGACGGCGAGTCGCTGCCGGGTTCGCGCGCCCGGCTGGCGCAACTGTTTCGCCGGCCGCCAGGTATCGGGACCGTCTTCGTCCACGTCTGGGACCGCGACGAGCGGGTGTTCAGAGGACGGACGCCCGAGCCCGCGTACAAGGCCGATCCAGGGGCGCGAGCGTCGCTCGACAGGCTTGCGCTCGAGGTGGGTGGATCCGTGTATGCAGAGAACGAGCTGCTTGCGATCGCCGAGCGCGTCCTGCAACTCCTGGGCGAAGGCCCGTCGGTCGTCCGTGGGGAGCGACGGCGGGACGTGCCCGCGGCGCCGTATCTCGCCGCGTTCGCGTTCTTC
>JACCVK010000125.1 GCA_013698195.1 Actinomycetota bacterium
GCATCCGCGTCTGCATCGCGACGGACAGCCCTGCGTCGACGCCCTCGTTCGACATGTTCGACGAGCTGCGCGCGGCGCTCGCAGGCGCCCGGACGCGCGAGCGACGACCGGATGCCCTCACTGCCGCGGACGCGCTGGAGCTCGCGACACTCGGCGGGGCGCGTGCGCTCGGTCTCGAGGCGGAGGTCGGCTCGCTCGTCCCCGGCAAGCAGGCGGACATCACGGTTCTGTCGCTTGAAAACAGCCCCTTCGTCCCCTGGGAAGATCCGGTTACGGCAGCGGTGCTCGGCGGCTCGCCCGAGCGCGTCGTCGCTACTCTCGTGTCCGGCGAATCCCGCTACGAGAGAGGAGGGGAGTCATGGCTCGAGCTGATCGACGCCGCTCACAGCGCGCGCGGCCGGCTGCTGTCACACGTCGCACAGACGTCGTGATCGAGGACACCATGTTCTTCCCCAAGCTTCGCCGGAATGCGAAGTGGGTCTTCCTCTTCCTCGCACTCGTGTTCGGGCTCGGCTTCATCGGATTCGGCGTAGGCGCCGGAGGCGTCGGCATCGGGGACGTGTTCAGGGGTGCCGGAGCAGACTCCGGCGTGCCTTCGCTCTCCGACGCGCGCGACCGGGTCAACGAGAACCCGCAGGATCCCCAGGCCTTCCGCGACCTCGCGACAGCCGCACAGACCGAGCAGCAGACCGATGAGGCAATCGAAGCACTCGAGGGCTACGTCGGGCTGAAGCCGAGGGACACGGACGCGCTCCGGGAGCTCGCCGGCCTCTATCTCGTCCAGGTCGACGAGGCGCGCGACGAGTACCAGATCGCCGAGCTCCGCGCGGCCTATCTCGGCACGGGAGCGGCCGTCTTCCAGTCGATCAACCTGGGCGGTCGCCCGCTCGACGCCGACCCGATCTCCAACGCCGTCGCAACGTACTACTCCGTCGACGTTCAGAACGCGCTCGGCAAGGCACAGCAGGCCGCCTCGAGCTCGGTCTCGACGTATCAGCGGATTGCGGCTCTGACGCCGGGCGATCCGAACGTGCAGCTCGAGCTCGCCGAGGCAGCGCGGAGCGCGGCTGACACGACGACCGCGATCGCGGCGTACGAGAGGTACCTCGAGCTCGTTCCCGCGGACGATCCCACTGCGCGCGAGGTCAAGCGCGTGATCAAAGAGCTTCGCGCCGGCACGCCTGGTTAGACTCGCGCCCGGTGCGGTATCCGTCTCTCGTCACCGGCGCGTGCGCGGCAGCAGCGATCTTCGCCTTCACGGGCTGCGGTACCGGTGGTTACTCCGACGACGGGAACCAGTCTGCGGGCAAGGATCTCTTCCTGGCCGCGAACTGCGGGGCGTGTCATACGCTCGCCGACGCAGGGACAGCCGGCCAGATCGGGCCGAACCTCGACGATGCCTTCGCACAGGCGCGTGCCGACGGGATGTCGGAGTCGACGTTCGTCAACGTCACCCGCGACCAGATCCTCTTCCCGATCACCGATCCCTCCACCGAGCAGGTCGGCATGCCCGGCCCCGGCCAGACCCTCCCCGAGTGCGGCGGCGATGACGCGGCCGGCGCGGGTGACTTCTGCGTGGAGGATCAGGAGCAGGCTGCGTCCGATATCGCGGCATATGTAGGACGCGTCGCGGGCACGGGTGCGAGCGCCACGCCGGACAAGCCGATGGACGGCAAGTCGATCTTCGCGGCGAGTTGCGGAAGCTGCCATACGCTCGCGGACGCCGGGACGACAGGAAACGTCGGCCCGAACCTCGACGAGGCCAAGCCACCAAAGTCGCTCGTGATCGATCGCGTGACGAACGGGCAGGGCGCGATGCCGTCGTTCAAGGACTCGCTGAACGGCGCGCAGATCGAGGCCGTGGCCGAGTACGTGTCCGCGGCAGGCCGCTAGACGTCGGCGCAGAGGTTACGTCGCGACGCGTCGCGCGTCGTGCTGGGCGTCGTCCTGGGCCTGAAGATCGACGACGACGTGGGTCACCGGTACGTCGTATCGATCTCTGACGGCCTGCACGACGCCGCGTTCGAGCCAGTGGGAACGGCCGGGCGGGTGCGTCGAGAGAACGATCTCGTCGGGGTGGAACGTGCGCACGGCATCTTCGATCGCGACCACCGGGTCGAGGTCACCTACCGTCCCGCGCGCCTCGATCCCGACCTCTGAGAGGCGAGAGAGCATCGTGTCGAGACGTCTCTGCGCGGCCGCTCGCGCACCGTCCTCGTCCGACACCCACGTCTTGAGACGGGAGTTGAGCGCCGGACAGACGACATAGAACTCGGCTCGTCCAGCCAACGCGAGGTCCCCGATCGCCTGCATCAGCTCCTCGCCCACGACCGTCTCGTTCGCAACCACGAGCACGCGACGCTCGTCGGGCGATCCGACGTGCTCGATTTGCTGCTGCAGCCCTTGCGGCGCACGTTGTCGCATGTAGACCCCGAGCGCCGCCACGGCGAGCGCAACCGTGACGAGCGTGCCGAGCCAGGGATTGACCCAGGAGGCTGCAACGATCAGCGCAAACGCGCCGATCGTGATCAGCAGAAAACGGAACGCTGCGGCTTCGCTCCGAAACGGGCTCTCCACGAGACCTCCCTTAGATCAAGTACACGGCCGCGTACACCACGATCCACATTACGTCGACGAAGTGCCAGTAGATCCCTGGAAGCTCGACACCGTGATGGTGCTCGGGCGTGTAGTGACCGCGGAAGCCGCGCACGATGACCATTCCGAGCAGTGTCAGCCCGACGAACACGTGCGCTCCGTGCAGGCCGGTGAGGCCGAAGAACACCGATGCGAACGCCCCGTCACCGGTGTTGAAGCCGACATGGATGTACTCCACGACCTGCGTCAGCAGGAACGCGAGGCCCATCAGGAACGTCAGCACCATTCCGGCGAGAAAGGCACGCCGCTCGCCGCGCTTGATGGACTGGAGCGCCCAATGCATCGTGAAGCTCGAGGTCACGAGGATCGCCGTGTTGACGCCCGCGACGAACACGGGGAAGTGGTACGGCTCGGGTGGCCAGGTCTCCGGCGCACTCGGATTGACGACGCGTACGAAGAAGTACGCGGTGAAGAACGAGCCGAAGAGCATCGCTTCCGAGGCGATGAACAGGAACATGCCGAGCACGCGCGCGTCCACCCGCGAGCTCTGATGCGCCAGCGGCGGGCCGTGGTGGTCGTGCGTCTCGGCGTGCGCGGTCACAGCGCCCTGTCCAGAACCTCACGGCGTACGCCGGGTGCCTCGACGATGACGTGCTCCACGGGGAGAGCAGTGTCCGAGCGGAGACGCCCCACAAGATCCCGCCGCAGCCACCCTGAGCGCGTGCCCGGGAACGTCGAGACGACGATCTCGTCGATGCGCTCGTCCTTCACCGCGTTCATCGCGGCCGTATACGGGTCGGGCTGCGCAATCTGGCCGTGGACGTCGATCCCTTCGGAGCGAAGCTCGGCAAGCGCCGCTCGCAGCCGGCGTACCGCCTCGGGATGCGCAGCTGCGCTCGGATCGCTCTGCGGCGAGACGATCAAGAAGCTCGCCGGACCTTCCTGCGCTCGGCGGCGGATGCGATCGAGCAAGGTGGCGCCGAGAACCGTCTCGTTCGCGACGACGAGCACGTTCACACCCTCGCGCGCTGCGACGTCGGCCACGACGTGCTCGACGGGCCGATCGCCCGCAATCCTCCGGATCTCGGCAAGGAGGTTCTTCCGGAGCCACCCCGATCTCGTCTCGGGATGCGTGGAGACGATGATCTCGTCCACCGGCTCGACGCCGAGGATGTCCTTGACCGCGCTCAGCGGATCATCCTCGAAGACGCCACCGTGAGCAGGGATGCCAGCCCTCCGAAGTGACTCGAGGGTGCGCTCGAGCCGCCGCCCCGCAGACGCACGGCGCGAGTCGCTGTAGACGACGTAGCCCTGACGCGGCAAGGACACAGGAGCGACGACTGCTACGCGGATCGGTCCACGTTCGGCCCGTTGGCGGACGGCAGCGAGCAGCTCGTCCCCGGTCAGCGTCTCGTTCGCGACGACGAGAACCGAGGTCGGCGTCACCTCTTCGCTCATGCACGAACCTCCTGCGGCTCGGCGGCCGCGGCGCTCATCACCGCGTGTCGTGCGCCGGGCACGCCATACTCGTACGGACCGCCGACCACTTGCGGGATCTCGTCGAAGTTGAAGATCGGAGGCGGCGAGGTGACCTGCCACTCGAGCGTGTGCGCCCGCCACGGATTTCCGCCGGCAATCGGGCCGCGTACCCAGCTCACGATGATGTTGTAGGCGAAGACGACGAACGACGCGCCGAGCACGAACGAAGCGATGGAGATGGCGAAGTTGAGATCGCCGAACGCCTCCGAGTAGTCGGAGACCCGCCGCGGCATCCCGCGCAGCCCGACGTAGTGCATCGGGAAGAACGTCGCGTTGAAGCTCACGAACGTCAGCCAGAAGTGCAGCTTGCCGAGCCTCTCGTCGTACATCCGGCCGGTGATCTTCGGGAACCAGAAGTAGACGCCGGCGAAGATCGTGAAGACCGAGCCGCCGAAGAGCACGTAGTGGATGTGCGCCACGATGAAGTACGTGTCGGAGGCGGCGATGTCAATCGGGACCGAGCCGAGGTAGATCCCGGACAGGCCGCCGATCGTGAACATGGTCACGAATCCGAGCGCGAACAGCATCGGCGTGGTCAGGTGGATACGGCCTCGCCAAAGCGTCGCGATCCACGAGAACACCTTGATCCCGGTCGGGATCGCAATCAGCAGCGTGGTGATCATCATCGGCACGCGTAACCAGTCGGCCATGCCCGCGACGAACATGTGGTGCGCCCAGACCGAGAACCCGAGCACGAGAATTCCCATGAGCGAGAGCGCCATCAGCCGGTAGCCGAAGATCGGCTTGCGGGACATAGAGGAGATGACCTCGGAGACGATCCCGAAACCGGGCAGCATCATGATGTAGACGGCCGGGTGACTGTAGAACCAGAAGATGTGCTGGTAGCCGAGCACGTACCCGCCGCCGTCAGGGACGAAGAAGCTCGTGTGCATGATCCGGTCGAACATCACGAAGAACTGCGACCCTGCGATGAACGGCGTCGCGATCACGACGAGGAGTGAGGTCGTGAAGTTCGCCCATACGAGGAGTGGCATGCGCCAGAACGTCATCCCCGGCGCGCGCATCGTGATGATCGTGACCAGGAAGTTGAGGGCGGTCATGATCGACGACGCCCCCGCCCACTGGACGCCTATGTTGAAGAACGTCTGTCCGAGCGGCTGACCCTCGGCGAGCGGCGCATAACCGGTCCAACCTGCGCCGAACGCACCTCCGGACACCACGAAGCTCGTGACGAACATGAGGCCCGCGATCGGCAGCAACCAGAACGAGAGCGCGTTAAGGCGCGGGAAGGCCATGTCCGGCGCACCCAGCATGAGCGGCACCACGAAGTTCGCGATGCCTGCGAACGCCGGGATGATGAAGAGGAAGATCATCAGCGTCGCGTGCACCGAGACAAGCCCGTTGAACGTCTGCGGGTCGACGAACTGGAGGCCCGGCTGCGCGAGCTCGGCGCGGAAGAGCATCGCCATCAGCCCGCCGATCGTGAAGAACACGAACGTCGTGACCAGGTACTGGATCCCGATCACCTTGTGGTCGGTGTTGACCCGGAAGTAGTCCTTCCAGCTCGTCGCGCCGTGCCCGGAGTGATCCTCCGGCCGCGTCGGGCGACCGACGATGTAGTGCAGCCAGTAGTCGAACGACCCGATGCCGGCGAGGAAGCCGATCGGGGCGGTCGTCATGCCTGCGACAGCGGCGATGACTTCCCAGTGCAAGATCGGATCCCAGCCCCACCACCAGCGCAGCCCTGCGACGATCAGCAGGCCGAAGACGAAGAACGCGAGTGCCATCCACACGCCGCGCACGAGACCGGGGCCGAAGAAGAGGCGCCAGTACGGGCCCCGCGGCGGCTCGTAGTGCTCCGGGTAGCCGTGGTCCGGCCCGGGGTGGTCGGGCGTTGCGTGCTCGAGCGTCGTCGTCACGCGTTCTGCTCCTGGATCCAGCGGTCGAACTCGGCGCGCGAGACCACACGAGCCTTCGCCCGCATCGTCGCGTGCCCGAACCCGCAGAGCTCCGCGCACACCACCTGAAACTCACCCTCGCGGGTGGGCGTCACGATGATCGATGTCTCGATACCTGGCACGGCGTCCATCTTCTGTCCGAAGTTCGGCACCCAGAAGGAGTGGAGGACGTCTACCGCGGTCATCGTGAAGCGTGCCTCCTGGTTCACCGGCAGCACGAGCTGGCCCGAGCGCAGGTCGTCGTAGTCCGAGTAGACGAACTTCCAGGCGAACTGCTGTCCGATCGCGTTGATCTCGAGTGGGCGGGTGCCGGCCTCGCCGTTTCGCGCGAGCACGACGGCGCTCACGACCCCGATCGCGATGACGAGGATCGCGGGCACGGCAGTCCATGCGATCTCGAGCCCGGTGTGCCCGTGGATCGGCGGGCCGTCCGCGTCGTCGTCGAGCGGCACGCGCCACTTCCACACGGAGAAGACGATCACGGCGGCAACGAGCGCGAAGATCCCGATCGAGATCACCGTGGCGAACCAGTACACGGCCTGGATGCGGTCGAACTCCTCCGAGGCGGAGGTGGGCAGCCACTTGAAGACGACCGCGACAACGGTCAGGAGCAACGCGATGACGACGCCGATGGCGACGAGCTGTGCGATACCCCTACGCACCGAGACGAGAGTACTTCAACCCGCCGCGGTCATGCACGGAGAGGAGCTTCCGGCTCACCAGGTACCCTCGGCCGGTGCGCAGGCTGCGCTTCTGCGTCCGCTTCTGCATTCCGGGGGCCGCACTCGTCGTCGTCGTTCTTGCCGCCGTGCTGGGTGGCCGTCAGTCGTCGTCAGGGAACGAGGCAACGCTCCACCCGCCGCGGCAGCTCGACGCGCGCCACGTGTCGCAGAACGTTCCACGGCCGCTCGGGAGCGGGAAGCCCGTCACGCTCGCCTTCGCGGGTGACGTGCATTTCGAGAGCCCGATTCGCGAAGAGCTCGCAGCAGATCCACGTTCTGTGCTGCGCTCCATCCGACCCGTCCTCGGCGAAGCCGATCTCACGATCGTGAACCTCGAGACGGCGATCACCACGCGCGGCGCACCGATGCCCAAGGCGTACACGTTCCGGACTCCTCCTTCCGCGTTCGAGGCGCTCGCGGCGGGAGGCGTCGACGCGGCATCGATGGCGAACAACCACGGGATGGACTTCGGCTTGACGGGGCTTCGCGACTCGCTCGCGGCGGCTCGCAAAGCGCGGTTTCCGGTCATCGGGATCGGACTCGACGCACGCGCCGCCTACAGCCCGTATCGCGCGACGATTCGCGGCCAGCGGATCGCCGTCCTCGCGGCGACGCAGGTGCTGGACGACCACCTGATCAGTTCCTGGAGCGCGGATCCGAACGGCCCCGGACTCGCGTCCGCGAAGAACGTGCCGCGGCTCCTGCAAGCCGTGCGCGAGACCAGAAAGACGTCCGACACGGTCGTCGTCTTCCTGCACTGGGGACTCGAGCTCGCGTCGTGCCCGACCTCGGATCAGACGACGCTCGCACGGTCCCTCGTGGGAGCGGGCGCGGACATCGTCGTCGGCGCCCATGCGCATCGGCTGCTCGGCACGGGCCGGATGAACCGCGCGCTCGTGTCGTACGGGCTTGGCAACTTCGTCTGGTATTCGGCTCGACCGGAGACGGTGGCGACGGGCGTCCTCGTCGTGACCGCGACCGGCCGTCGCATCGACGGGTACCGCTTCGAGCCTGCGCGGATCGTCTCCGGAACGCCGCGACCGCTGTCGGGATCGGAGCGGCGAAGCGCGCTCGCCTCGTGGCACGGCCTTCGACGCTGTACCGGGCTCCAGAAGTAGATCGCGGGGCCGCTTAGCAGGACACGCTCGGCTCGAGGTCGGCCGCAGAGCGATCCGCTCCACTGACGACCGTATCGGCGAGCTGACCCAAAACAGGTGGGCGCTATCCTTCGGGGCCGCTCGGGCCGTTAGCTCAGTTGGTAGAGCTGGGGACTCTTAATCCCAAGGTCGAAGGTTCGAATCCTTCACGGCCCATCGTGATCTCCTCAAAACGGCTTTTCTGGTCTTACAGCGGCCCCGATCCACATATGCGCGTACGCAAGTAGCGCGGGCGCTCGCAAATTGCCCAGAGGCAACTGTGACTCCACGAACCACACGTAGTGCGAACGGCGAACCAGCCGGAGTAGCCGCAGAGCGAGCCGCGATTACTTCTCTCACCTGACAGCCTCCCCTTCCGAGCGCCACATCGGCGCGAGGTTCGATGCGCCGTTCTAACCGCAATCGAGCTCAAGTCTCGATCTACGCTGGTACCAAACCGTGATTACACCACTCTCCGAGCGCATACGGTCGCGGCCCGATGTCGCCGTCGTCGCTGGGCTTGTGCTCAGCTGGGTCGCGGTAAGCGCAGCGCTCGCGCTCTGGTACACGAGCCGGATTCGCGACTGGTCGGTGATGACCGACGAGCTTCAGTACGCGAAGCTCGCGACCGCAATCGGGGCGTCCGGGTCGCCGCTGCCGTCCATCCACGAGGCGGCGGTCTCGATCTCGAATCAGCTGTACCCCCTGCTACTCGCGCCCTTCTACGGCGTGCTCTCGGCACCGTCGGCCTTTCGTGCGGCGCACATCCTGAACGCCCTCGTCATGGCGAGCGCGATCTTTCCCGTATATCTGCTCGGCCGGCAGGTGCTCTCCCGTCCGTGGGCACTCGCCGTCTCGGTGCTCTCGGTCGTCATCCCGTGGATGGTTGTCGCGGGATTCCTCATGTCCGAGGCAGCCGCGTATCCGGCCTTCCTGTGGGCGCTTCTCGGCCTCCAGCTCGCGATCGTGTCGCCCAGCCACCGCAACGACGCCCTCGCGGTGGGCGCGCTCGCGCTCGCATTCCTCGCTCGTGCGCAGTTCGCCGTGCTCGTGCTGGTGCTGCCGCTCGCGATTCTGGCGTACGAGATCGCACGGGCGGGCGGAATCGGGCTGAAACCAGACTCGAGGAGACTGCTCGCCGGCGCGCGGAACGCCGTGTGGAGCCATCCGCTTCTCTCGGCGCTGTACGCGTTGGCCGCGATCGTCGCCATCGCCGCTGCCGTCCTCGATTCGGTCGGCGGGGTGCTCGGTTCCTACGCGGTCACGCTGGAGCAGGGATCGCTGCTTCCACTCGACACTTGGCCGTCCGCCGCACGGCATGTCGGCACGATCGCGCTCGGAGCCGGGTTCGCTCCGCTCGTCCTCGGCGGCGCCTGGATGCTCGTGACACTCCTTCGGTCGCGAAACGACAACGAAAGGGCTCTGGCGACCCTCTTCATCCTGACCGTCGTCCTCCTCACGATCGAGACGGCGTCGTACAACGTCCGCTTCGGTGGAGCAGAGGTGGTTCGCGATCGCTACCTCTTCTACATCGTGCCGCTCTTCCTCGTCGGGACCGCGGCAGCACTTGGCGGTGCCGCGCGCAGACCGCTGGCGATCGCAGCCGCGTGCCTGACGGTCCTGGTCGCCGCTACCTTCCCGCTCCTCGACCTCGAGGTGTTCGAGGGGCTCAACGTGGACTCTCCGGGATCCGTGGTCAACGACGTTCTCGGCGATCTCTCGGGCAGCCTTGGCACGGAGACGTTCGTCGCGCTCGGCGCGCTAGTCCTCGGCGCTGCACTCGTGGTGGGACTGCTTTACGCACCTCGGCTTCCTCTTGCACTCGCGGTGCTCTCACTGCTCTTCGTCTTCTCGACTCTCACCCTCAGAACCGCCGGCGAGCGCGTGCTCGCGAGCGACAGCCCGAGTGGGCGGCCCATGACCGGCCAACGCGGGGTCGTGCTCGATTGGGTCGACTCAGTCGTGCCCGGAGACGCGGAGGCCGCGCTCGTCGCCTTCCCGGTTTCGACCGTCTGGCATCTGAGCGCGATCCGCTGGTGGGATGCCGAGTTCTGGAACCGGAGCATCACTCGCGCATACGTGACTCCCGACGGGATGTTCACGTACACGCCGTTTCCGGCAGAGCCGCTCGGGCTCGGCTGGGAGACCGGCGAGGTCGCCGGTTCCGCAGACGCCCCCGCATATCTCGTACGCGCGCCGAACGACCCGCGCTTCGGGCTCCGGGGCGCCCTGCACGCAGCGAACCTCGGCCTCGAGGTGGTCGTGGTCGATCGGCCGTACCGTGCCACCTGGGCCAGTAGAGGGCTCGACGCGGACGGATGGACACGGCGTGGCCGACCCGTCACGCTGCGTCTCTACGGGCGCAAGGAAGAACCGGCCGAGATGGTCGAGCTCGAGTTGTCCATCCTCGCGCCGACGGGCACCCCCGCCCTCTACCGGGTCGATGCACCGGGCGAGGCGAGAGCCGTGCCGCTCTTTGCCGGAGCGACTACCAGCGAGCGGATCCAGATCTGCGTCGCTGCTGGCTCCGCGACCGACGTCACCCTCACCGGCTGGAGTAATGCACGCATTCCCGAGGTGCCGACGGGACCGCAGATCGAAGGGACGCGCGCGGTCGGCGTCGGCCTCACTCGCGTTTCCGTCAAGCCGACCGGCGTCGGCTGCACCGCGGCTCAGCCGGATTAGCCGCCCACTCCACCGAGTGCGGCCTCGAGATCCTTCTCCACAGCGCCGAGAGGAGGTACGGGCTCACCCGGCGGCGCTCCGACTTCGACGGGCGAAAGCAAGCCGAGAGGATCGTCGAGCAACGGGTCGGCCACGTCCTTGACGGCCGGCAGAGGAGGCACCGGCAACGGAAGTGCCGGGAGAGGAGGCGCCGGGAGAGAAGGCGCGGTCGCTTCGACTGAATCGCCTGTAGGACCAGCGCGTGGCGGAGCCGTGACGGCCTCAGGCGGCGCTGGAGCAGCCCCCGGTGCCGTCGGAGCCTGATCTGAACCCGACGCCGTGGTCGCCGCCTGCGGCGGTGACAG
>JACCVK010000179.1 GCA_013698195.1 Actinomycetota bacterium
GATACCCAGGCGTCATCATTCGACTCGCGGCGATTGGCCGGGACGAGCTCTTCGAGCGGCTCGAGGACGCATGGCTGATCCAGGCGCCGAAGCGGCTCTCGGCCGAGTACATCGCACAGACGGACGCTGGGTCGGCTAGCGGCTCGCGTTGAGCCCGGCCGTCAACCGCTCGAGGCTCTCCTGCTCCCGACCTCGCCGCCGAACTCTTCGACCTGGCATATGCCGTCGCCGAGCGCGTCGGCGACCGGGACGGCCAGATGCTCGCGCTCGGTGGCAAAGGTCGTTCGTTCATCAAGGCGGGGAACGTCGAGGCGGGTCTCGCTCTCCTCGACGAAGCGGCAGCCTCCGCGATGTGCGGCGACCTACGACCCCACTCCACCGGGCTTGTGTACTGCCTCACCATCTCCTCGTGCCAGGACCTCGGCGACATCCGGCGCGCCGCGGAGTGGACGGAGGCTGCGAATCGCTGGTGCGACCAGCTCGACGTCACGGGGTTTCCGGGCGCCTGCCGAATCCATCGCGCCGAGGTCATGAGGCTCCGCGGCGACTGGCCCGCCGCGGAAGCACAGGCGCTCGAGGCCTGCGAGGAGCTGCTCGACTTCGACCGGAGCATCACGGCATCCGGCTTCTACGAGATCGGCGAAATCCGCAGGCGACGCGGCGACTTCGCCGGGGCAGAGGAGGCGTACCGGACCACAAACGAGCTCGGCGGCAACTCCGAGCCGGGTCTCTCGTTGCTCCGCCTCGCGCAGGGCAAGGTCGACGCTGCAGTCGCCGGGGTCGCGCACGCGCTGCGCGAGACGAAGGAACCGCTCGCGCGCATCCGGCGCCTCCCCGCACAGATCGAGGTGGCTGTTGCCGCGGGCGACCTGAGGACCGCTCGTACAGCGGCCGACGAGCTGGAAGAGATCGTGGACTCGTACAAAATCGGGCATCGCCGAGCGAGCGCTTTCGACGCCACCACGCATCACGCGCGCGGCCAGATCAATCTGGCGGAGAAGGACTGGGGCGGTGCCGTGACCTCTCTTCGGCAGGCCCGAGACACCTGGCAGGGCGTCGGCGCTCCGTACGAGACGGCCCAGGCGCGGTTGCTCCTCGTATCGCCTATAGGCGGCGCGGCGACGGTCACGCAGGAACCGTCGAGCTCGAAGGCGCCCTCGCGACGTTCGAGCGTCTCGGAGCGAGGATCGACGAAGAGCGAGCGAAAGAGCTACTGGGGCGGCTCCAGGCGCGACGCACGTTCGTCTTCACGGACATCGTCGACTCGACCCGGTTGCTCGACACACTCGGGGACGCGAAGTGGAAGCGCCTACTCGCGCGGCACGACGAGCTCCTTCGGGAGCGGATCGCCGAGCATGGCGGCGAGGTAGTGAAGAAGACGGGCGACGGCTTCTTCGCCTCGTTCGAGAATCCGAAGGCGGCGATCGATGCGGCAGTCGCGATCCAGCGGGCGCTCTCCGAGGAGATCGTTGCCCCCGACGTCCGGATCGGCGTTCATACCGGAGAGGCGTTCCGGACCGGCGCGGAGGGGGCCGACTACGGCGGTCAGGACGTTCACGTCGCCGCGCGCGTGGGAGCCATCGCCGGCGCCGCCGAGATCCTCGTCTCGACCAAGACGCTCGCAGACGTCGGAGCGGCGTTCCGGCTCTCGGAGCCTCGCGAAGAAGCGCTGCGCGGCATCGCGCAGCCCGTCGACGTCGTCTCCGTGTATTGGGATTAGGAGGGCTTTAGCCGCAGCCGACCGGCGAGCGGCCGAGAAAGCGGAGTGTTCCGCGACACATGCCGACGGCGGCGCGGCGTTGATACGCGGACGTGGCGAGCAGCCGATCCTCGGTCGGATTCGTCATGAAGCCCATCTCCACGAGGATCGCCGGGACATCTGCCCAGTTGAAGCCCGTGAAGTCCGAGCGCTCCTGAAGTCCGCGGTCGGGAAAGCCGAGCGCGCGTCGCGTTTCGGCTTGGACGATGATCGCGGCCCGTTTGCTCGCTGCGTAGACGTCGTCGGTCCAGCCGCGCCGGAACGCCGGGTACAAGACGTGTGTTCCGCGGGCGCCGAGGTCGGACGAGCCGTCTGCGTGGATCCGCAAGAACAGGGCCGCACCCGCGCGATTCGCGATCCGGGCACGCGCGATGTTCCCCATGCTCGCTCCGGCCGTCTTCGTGCGGGTCATGACGACTCGTAGTCCAGCGCGCTCCAAGAGCGGCCGCAGCTGTAGTGAGACCCGCAGGTTCAGCTCGGCTTCGCCTAGCCCCGAGACGACGCCGCTCGTCCCGCCCCCGTCCTTGATCTTTCGGGTCGAGGAGCCGGGGCCGATCGGTTCCGTCTCCGGGTTCCCGTGTGCATCGTGCCCGGGATCGACGACGACGACGGGCGCGCGAGCGGTGTGGCCGCTTGCGCCAAGCGCGAGGAATCCGACGATAAATACGAGTGTGAGCGACCTCACCCAGTCAGTCTGCCGAAGTGATTGACCCAGACGACGCCGTCCTCGACCTCGTCCAGGGTCGCTCCGCCGACGAGCGAGATTCCCACGATACGCCAGTCGGGTTGGAACAGGTTCTCGCGGTGGCCACGCGAGTTGAGCCAGGTGTCGACCGCGGGCCGAGGCGCCATGAGGGCTCCCTCGGCGACGTACAGGTTCTCGCCGAGGGCTCCTCGATAACCGAGGTCGTCCGCCGCCTGAAACACCGGCTTTCCGCACGCTTCATGCCTGAAATCGCGGCAAAGCACGATGTCGCGCCCCTTGCTGCCCGCGGTGGTGCTGAGGAGCGCCGAGTACGCGACGGGGTCGAGCCCCTCTTGCGCACGCGCGAAGTTCAGGAGACAAAGCATCACCTGCACCTGGACCTCGGGCGACGCGGAGACGTCCTCGCCGTGCGGACAGGTGCTTTCGTCCGCGAGCCACGCACGCCACGGGTCGTCCTCCGCGTATAGACGATGCTCGCCGAGCGTAATACCGGGCGACCCCGGGAAGAGCTCGAGCCGCAGGCCGTTCGCGCCCCGCTCGCGATCGAAGGCCGGACGGCTGAGCGAAGCGAAGATCGCAAGACCGATGAGGACGCCGACCAGGATCCGCCAGGGAGAGCTGCGCGTACGCACACGCTGACGCTCCTCCCGGTGCCCGTCTCTGTCCTCGGTCCCCACGACCTTAGGAGGTATCGGCCTCCCGCAGGGTTCGGTTGAGTCAGCTCGAGCGCTCGACGAGCCGGCGGAGCGATGCCCTCGGCCCGAGGCGCAACGCGGCGCGCTTGTCGCCGGCGGGGAGCTCGAGTGCAAAGCGATAGATCCGTCCGGGGTCGTAGACCCGGCAGGGGTCCTGACGGCACGGCACCATCGACAGTCGGCGCACCCGCTCTCCGCCAGCGTCGAAGAAGACGATCGTAAGCGGCACGAGCGTGTTCTTCATCCAGATACCGCCCGCTGTCGGGTGCCGGAAGACGAAGAGCATTCCGTCGCGCGGGGCTTTCTTCCTATTCATCAGCCCAACCGAGCGGGCAGTGGAGGTGAGGGCGACCTCGGGGCGCAAGATAGTGTCGTCGAGCGTCAGTCGAGCGGTCGCGGCATCGTTTTTTGTCGCCGCGCGCAGAGACTCACCCGCTCCGACTGCGACGAGCACGAGAGCGATGACGACGACTCCAACTCTCACCCGACAGACGATAGGGCAAGCGACATGCACGACTTCGCAGCGCTGACGCGGCGCGCGCAGCTTCGTCGGCTCGGCCGGCTCGGCCGCGCCTCCCCGTGGTGAAACAGGAGGTTCTCGTAGTGCAGATCGCCGTGAACGAGACCGGCCGCAGATGCTCATCTGGATCCTGGAGTCGCGCGAGCACGTGGCGTTCCGCGACGAGTGGCAGGGGTCAGCTCGAGCGGAGATCGCCGCGATCGGACGAGCTGTGCCCGCGCTGGCCTAGGTGCTTCCTACCGTAAATACGCTCGTGTTCGCCGGCGAAAACCGAGCAGGCCTAGGACACAGGGAGCGCTCATACCCAAAGGTATGGACGCGACCGAGGACGACGGCATGCGAAGCGTTTGCAACCGCGCGAAGCGTGGGCGTATTTGCGGTGGGGAGCACTAAGGCTCTGAAACGACGGTGGCGCGAATGCGCTGAACGGCGTTGTTCCCGTACCCGCCGAGATTCCACGTCGGCTCGAGTGGCTGGCGTCGGCCCTCCGAGTCGCGCGCGCGGCAGCAGAGCTCGTACTCCCCCGGCTCCGCACTCCAGGCGAAGCGCCACGAACGCCATGCCCAGCGG
>JACCVK010000190.1 GCA_013698195.1 Actinomycetota bacterium
GTGTTCATCCTCGGCGAGGACATCGCCGAGATGGGCGGCTCGATGGGCGTGACGCAGGGGATGCTCGACGAGTTCGGGCCCGAGCGCGTCCGCAACACGCCCATCTCCGAGATCGCGATCGTCGGCGCCTCGATCGGCGCGGCGATGCAGGGCATGCGCCCCGTGGTCGAGGTCATGTACGAGGACTTCCTCACGCTCTCCATGGAGCAGCTCGTCAACCAGGCGGCGAAGCACCGCACGATGTCCGGCGGTCAGCTGTCGGTGCCGCTCACCATCCGGACGCAGGGTGGCGCGGGCTGGTCTCCGGGCGCGCAGCACGCGCAGCAGCTCGAGGCCTGGTTCGTCCACGTCCCCGGCCTCAAGGTCGTGTTCGCGTCGACTCCGGAGGATGTGCGCGGGCTCCTGTGGTCGGCGATCTACGACGAAAACCCGGTGGTCTTCTTCGAGCACCGGACGCTGTACCCGATCAAGGGCGAGATCCCGGACGAGCTCGAGCCGATCCCGCTCGGCAAGGCGCGCATCCATCGCGAGGGCACCGACGTCAGCGTGATCGCGACCGGGCGGCTGGTGCACGAGGCGCTCGCCGCGGCGGACGAGGCCGAGAAGGACGGCATCTCAGTCGAAGTCGTCGATCCGCGGACGCTGCAGCCGCTGGACGAGGAGGCGATCATCGCGTCCGTCGTCAAGACGACACGTGCCGTCACCGCGCACGAGGCCGTGACGCGTGGTGGCTTCGGTGCCGAGTTGACCGCGGTCATCCAGCACGGAGCGTTCGACTACCTCGACGCACCGATCGAGCGCGTCGGCGCGAAGTTTGCGCCGCTCCCGTTCGCGCCCGTGATGGAGGAGCACGTCATTCCACATGCCGCAGACGTGCTCGCCGCGATCAAGCGCACCGTCGCGAGGGCTTGAGTGCTTCCCGGCGTGAAGGACAAGGAGCGCGCGTGGCCGTCGAGGTGAAGTTGCCCCGGCTAGGCCAGGGCATGGAAGCCGGAACGATCGTGCGCTGGCTCAAGTCCGAGGGTGACGCGGTGGCCAAGGGGGAGGCGCTCTTCGAGCTCGACACCGACAAGGTCACGCAGGAAGTCGAAGCCGAGGCCGAGGGCGTGCTGCTCAAGATCGTGGTTTCCGAAGGCGAGGTGAACGTCGGGACGACGGTTGGTGTGATCGGCGCGGGCGACGAGGATGTCACCGAGCTCCTCACGACGGCGCAGGAGGGGAACGGCGCGGCTCCAGCCGAGGCACCGCAGGCCGAGGGGGACGAGACCGCGGAGAAAGAGGCGGAGGAGGAGTCGAAGCCAGACGCACCCAGTGACGTAACGGGCGACGTAGAGCCCCAGGGTGAAGTAGAGCCCCAGCGCGACGCCGAGCAGCCCGCCCAAGCAGTCGCCGATCCCGACTCGCCGACACCGCGCGCGTCGGGGGAGCGCGTCAAGGCGTCTCCGCTCGCGCGCCGGATCGCAAGGGAACGCGGCATCGATCTCGGGACGCTCACCGGCAGCGGCCCCGAGGGTCGCGTCGTCGCCGAGGACGTCGAGCAGGCGGCGTCCACGCCGGCGACCGCGCCTTCAACGGTGGCGGCTCCGTCCGCAGCACCGGGAGAGGTCGAGGTCGTACAGCTCACCTCGGTGCGCAAGACGATCGCGCGCCGCCTGACCGAGGCCTGGGAGGCGCCGGTCTTCCAGCTCACCGTGATCGCGGATGCCTCCGAGCTCATCGCAACGCGCGAGCGTCTCGTCGACCTCATGCGCGAGGGCGAGGTGAAGCCGACGGTGAACGACGTGCTGACACGGATCGTCGCGAGCGCTCTCATGCGTCATCGTCCGGTGAATGCGCAGTTCGTCGAGGGCGAGATCCATCGTCATCCGACTGCGAGCGTCGGAATCGCGGTCGCGACGGCGAACGGGCTCGTGGTGCCGGTCGTGCGCGACGCCCAGACCAAGTCGATTCAGGAGATCGCGGGTGTGCGGGCCGATCTCGTCGAGCGCTCGCGTACCTCGAAGCTGCAGCTCGCCGATCTCGAGGGTGGGACCTTCACCATCTCGAACCTCGGCATGTACGGCATCGACCAGTTCATCGCGGTCCTGAATCCGCCGCAGGTAGCGATCCTGGCGGTTGGCGCGATCGAGGACCGGCCGCTCGTCGTCGAGGGCGAGCTCGTCATCGCCCCCGTGCTGACGATGACGCTCACCTGCGACCATCGCGCGATCGACGGGTCGGAGGGGGCAGAGTTCCTCCAAACCGTCAAGGCGTACGTCGAGACGCCCGCCCTGGCGCTCTAGCGATGGTCATTCGCCGAGGAGGTCACCAGGACGTCCGGTTCCTCCGAGACATGCTCCACCACGCCTACTACTGGCGAGAGCGCGATCCGGGCAAGGGCCCGGGACCCGTCGCTCGCTATGTCAAAGGCTGGGGCAAGCCGGGCGACACGGCGCTGATCGCGGTGGACGACGGTTTCCCGGTTGGGGCAGCCTGGTATCGCCGCTTCACGCGCGACCATCCTGGCTACGGCTTCGTGGACGAAGAGACGCCGGAGCTCGCGATTGCCGTCGTCCCGAACCGGCGGGGAAGAGGGCTCGGCGAAGCCCTACTCGATGCACTCGTCGAGCGTGCTCGGAGCGAGGGTCATCGAGCGCTGAGCCTGAGCGTCCCCGCCGACGACGAGGCATTGCTCGAGTTCTACGAGAAGCACGGTTTCGCACGAGTCCACGAGGACGAGGGCACCAGCGTGACCATGCGACGCGAGCTCTAACCGTCCCGTCGTAGGGGACGGGTATGCCCGTCCCCGACGGCTAGGATCGGCCGCACGATGGAATGTGACGTCGCCGTCCTCGGGGGCGGCCCGGCGGGGTACACGGCGGCGATCCGTGCGGCGCAGCTCGGAGCGCACGTTGTCTGCGTCGAGCGTGAGCCCGCGCTCGGAGGTACCTGCGTCCGAGTCGGTTGCATCCCGACGAAGGCATGGGTGCAGACCGCACATGCGCTGCACGCTGCGCGCGAGATCGACCCGAAGCTCGGGGTGGTAGCTCGAGAGCCGTCGCTCGACTTCGCTCAGGCGAACGAGTGGAAGAACGGTGTCGTGAAGCAGATGACCGGCGGAGTCGCCTCGCTGTTCAAGGCGAACGGCGTGACCTGGGCTCAGGGAAATGGGCGCTTCAGCGACGCGCAGACCATCGCCGTCGAGGGAGCCGAGAGCGTCACCTTCGCGAGCGCGATCGTTGCAACGGGCTCGTATCCGATGCGGCCGCCGATTCCCGGCCTCGACTCGCCACGCTGCGTCGATTCGACCGGTCTTCTCGCCCAAACCGAGGTCCCCCGGCGGCTGGTCGTGCTCGGCGGCGGGATCATCGGCTGCGAGTTCGCGTCCATCTTCCAACGCTTCGGCACCGAGGTGACGATCGTCGAGATGCTCGACCGGCTGATTCCTCAGGAAGACGGCGATGCGACGAAGGAGCTCCAGAAAGCTTTCGGCGAGCGCGGCATCGCGCTCCATCTCGCTAAGCAGTGCACGCAGGTCGACGACACGGGTTCGGCGCTCGTGGTGCACTTCGGCGAAGGCGAGACCGTCGAGTGCGATCTCATGCTCGTCTCCGTGGGCCGGGCTCCGCTCGTCGACGGGATTGGGCTCGAGCAGATTGGCGTTACCTTCGACCAGCGCGCCGGAGTACAGACGGACGACAACCGCCGGACCTCCGTGCCGCACATCTACGCGGCCGGCGACGTTGCCGGTTACTGGCAGCTCGCACACACCGGCTTCCGCGAGGGGGAGGTCGCAGCCGAGAACGCGACCGGCCACGACGCCGCCATCGGCGAGCCTGCAGTTCCGCGGCCGATCTACACCGATCCGGAGATCGCGGGCGTCGGACTCACGGAGGAGGAAGCGCGCCAGCAGCACGGGGAGAACGTCGCGGTCGGTCGCTTCCCCTGGGTTGCGAACGCTCGCGCGGTCATGTCCGGCGAGGCGGTCGGATGGGTGAAGACGATCAGCGAGAAGACGTACGGCGAGCTGCTGGGCGTCGTGATCGTCGGCCCACATGCGACCGATCTCATCGAGGCTGCAGTGGTGGCACTCGATGCGGAGTCGACGATCGAGACAGTTGCGGACGGGATGGCCGCGCACCCCACCTTCGGTGAGGGCCTGAAGATCGCCGGTCAGGTCGCGCTCGACCGCGCGGTCGACCTCCCGCCGCGCCGACGCTAGGTCTCACGTACTCACCGGTACGCGAGGCGTTATTCGTTACCCTCCAGCCGTGAACATCTTCAATCGTAGAAATGCGCTCGTCGGGTACATCGCCCTGAAGGCGCTCAAGCGGAAGCGGAAGAAGCAGCAGCGCAACGTTCTGAAGATCGCTGCTTTCGTCGTTCTCGGGATCGTTTCGGTTGGCATCCTGGCCGCACTTGTGGCAGTGGCAATGCGCCGCAACGG
>JACCVK010000205.1 GCA_013698195.1 Actinomycetota bacterium
AAGGTCATCGGTTCCTCGCCGGCCTGGCCGAACCCGGGAAGCGCGCATTCCGGTTATCTGATCGAGGGGCCGGAGAAGCTGCTGCTCGACTGCGGGCCTGGCGTTCTCGGCCGGCTGCGGGAGACCGAGAGCTGGCCGAGCATCGACGCCATCGCAATCACGCACTTCCATCTCGACCACTGGGGCGATCTCGTTCCCTGGGTGTGGGGAAGCTTCTACCTCTCGACCAATGGGCCCGTGCCGCGACCCGAGCTCTGGGTGCAGCCAGGCGGAATGGAGTACCTCGCCGCACTCGGCGAGCGCCTCGGGTTCCAGGACATGTTCGAGCGCGCTTTCCGGCTGACGGAGTACCGGCCGAACGAGTCCTTCTCGACCGGTGCGCTCACCGTGACACCCTTTCGCGTGCCGCACTACAGGCTCGAGACGTACGCCTTCCGCGTCGAGAACTCGACGCGCTCGCTCGCGTACTCGGGCGACTCCGCGCCGTGCGACGAGCTGGTTGAGGCTGCACGCGACACTGATCTGTTCGTCTGCGAGGCGACCCTTCTCCGTGGCGACCTCGACGGGGAGCCGCGCGGTCATCTCTCGCTCGACGAGGCGGTCGATGCATTCGGAAGGTCCGGGGCACGCAAACTGCTCGTCACGCATCGCCCGCACGAGCTGCCCGAGCCCGAGGGCTACGAGCTCGCATACGACGGCCTCGTGCTCGACGTCTAGTTACTCGACGTCGAGCTAGAAGACCGGCGTCTCGCGCCACACGCCCCACACCTCGCGGAGCGCGTCGCACATCTCGCCGAGCGTCACGTAGTCGCGCGCGCCCTCGATGATGAGGGGCATCAGGTTCACGCCGTGGGTCGTTGCCGCCTGCTTGAGGGCGGCCAGCCGAGTCTCGACCGCATTCGCGTCGCGTCGCGCACGTACGCCTGCGAGCCGATCGATCTGCTTCTGCTCCAGCGCCTCGTCGATCTTGAGGATCGGGATCGACGAGGCGTCGTCGTGCACGTAGCGGTTGACGCCGACGATGACGCGCTCCCCGGCCTCGACCTCCGACTGGTAGCGGAACGATGACTCGGCGATCTCCCGCTGGAAGAAGTTGTCCTTGATCGCCGGAATGACGCCCCCCAGCTCCCCGATCCGGTCGAAGTACTCGTATGCCTGAGCCTCGAGGGTGTTCGTCAGCTCCTCGACGTAGTACGACCCGCCGAGCGGGTCGATGGTGTTCACGACGCCCGACTCGTGGGCGATGACCTGCTGTGTGCGAAGGGCGAGGCGTACCGCGTCCTCCGTCGGCAAGGCGAGCGCCTCGTCGAACGAGTTCGTGTGCAGGCTCTGCGTACCTCCGAGCACCGCAGCAAGCGCCTCGAGCGCGGTTCGTACGATGTTGACCTGCGGCTGCTGCGCGGTGAGCGAAACCCCCGCCGTCTGCGTGTGGAAGCGCATGAGCAGGGAGCGCTCGCTGCGGGCGCCGAAACGGTCGCGCATCTCCCGCGCCCAGATCCTCCGCGCCGCGCGGTACTTCGCAATCTCTTCGAAGAAGTCGAGATGGGCGTTGAAGAAGAACGAAAGCCGCGGGGCGAAGTCGTCGACATCGAGCCCGCGCTCGATCGCCGCCTCGACATATGCGAAGCCGTCGGCGAGTGTGAAGGCGAGCTCCTGGGCCGCGGTCGAGCCGGCCTCGCGGATGTGGTAGCCGGAGATCGACACCGGGTGGAAGAGCGGCATCTCCTGCGCGCAGAACTCGATCATGTCCACGACGAGCCGCATCGACGGCTCAGGCGGGTAGATCCACTCTTTCTGCGCGATGTACTCCTTGAGGACGTCCGTCTGCGCGGTTCCGCGTAGCAGCTCGCGCGGAACGCCCTGCTGCTCGCCGACGCACACGTAGTACGCGAGCAGGATCGCTGCCGGTGAGTTGATCGTCATCGACGTCGACACCTCGCCGAGCGGGATGCCGGCGAAGAGCGTCTCCGCGTCCGCGAGCGAGTCGACCGCGACGCCCTCGCGGCCGACCTCTCCGAGCGAGCGCGGGTGATCCGAGCCGTAGCCCATGAGGGTCGGCATGTCGAATGCGGTCGAGAGACCGGTCTGCCCGTGCTCCGTGAGGTAGCGGAAGCGCTCGTTCGTCTCCTCGGAAGTGCCGAAGCCTGCGAACTGGCGCATCGTCCAGAGTCGGCCGCGGTACATCGACGGGTACACACCGCGGGTGAACGGGAACT
>JACCVK010000126.1 GCA_013698195.1 Actinomycetota bacterium
GGTGAGCGTGATGACCGGAACGTCCGGATGCCGGACCAGGCGGTCGCCGACTGCTCCGCCTCCTCCGTGGACGATGTTGACGACGCCCTTCGGGAAGCCTGCCTCGTCGAGGAGCTCGACGAAGCGCTGCCCGAGCGCGGGCGTATCCGACGCGGGCTTGAAGACAACCGTGTTGCCGGCGACGAGCGCCGGAGCGATCTTCCACGAGGGAATCGCGATCGGGAAGTTCCACGGAGTGATGACCCCGATGACGCCGATCGGCATGCGGACGGACATCTGAAACTTGTTGCGGAGCTCCGAAGGCGTCGTCTGGCCGAACAGCCGCCGACCCTCGCCGCCCATGTAGAAACTCATGTCGATCGCTTCTTGAACGTCGCCCCCTGCCTCGGCCTTCACTTTCCCCATCTCGTGCGTCATGAGGTCCGTGAGCTCTTCTTTTCGGTCGGTGACGAGTTGCGCGAACCGGTAGAGAAGCTCGCCGCGCTTCGGCGCCGGGACGAGGCGCCAGTCCTCGTACGCCTCCTGCGCGGCGGTGACCGCGCGATCGACATCGTCGGGCCCAGACTTCGGAAAGACGCCGATCAGCTCTCCGTCAGCGGGACTCGTCGACTCGAACGTCTCGCCCGACGCAGCATCGACCCACTCGCCGGCGATGTAGTTCTGGAACTCGCGCACGCCCGTCGTCGCCATGCCGCCAGTCTAATCTCGCGTCCTGGGCGGGTTTGGGCTAGCGTGCGACTTCGGGAATCACGCGGCCGTTGTCGTCGAGCTGCGCGTTCCAATCCGTGTACGCGGCTTCGATCTCGACGATGTCTGCCCCGCGATCGGCCAGCCTGATCGGCTGGAGCGCCTCGGGCATGACGCGGTACTGGTACCAGGTGATCTCCCACGCGAACGTGAGCACGACCTCGCTGTTCACGCCGGAGAGCGGGACGATCGAGACAAGCGGCGAGCCGAGTGCGCGCGCAACTCCTTGGATCGTGCGTGTGAAGAGGCTCGCGTTGAAGAGATCGGCGGCTTCCACGAGCGCCGCCTCGCCGTCGGAGAGCCGGCGCAGGATCGGCTCGGCCATGACGGGCTCTGTCTCGTCCGACTTCACGCCGAGTATCTGCGCCCAGCGCGGCCGCCTGCGCCGCCCGTGAGGCGAGAGCGCCGGCGACATCGGGCCGCCTTCGCGGACCCAGCCGTATTCGAGCGCGACTTCTTGACAGAGCGGGCAGACGTCCACGAACTCGAGCCCGTCGGGCGAGAACCGGAGCGCGTATTCGCCTTGCAGCAATGTGCGCTCGCAGACGGCGCACTGACGGCGAACGGTCGCCTTCGTCACCCGCATTGGCGGACCCTAGCAGGGAGTCCGCGGTTTTCCACAGGCTAGGCCCTTGCGGTCTCCTGCTCGCGCCGCGCCTCGTCCATGACCTTCTGCGCGACGTGCGACGGCACTTCCTCGTAGCGGAGGAAGTGCATGGAGTAGTCCCCGCGACCACCGGTCATCGAGGTGAGCGACTGGGCATAGGTGAGCAGCTCCGCCATGGGAACCTCGGCGCGAATCGTCGTCATGCCACCGAGCGGCTCCATGCCGTGCAGGCGCCCGCGGCGCGAGTTGAGGTCTCCGTTCACGGCGCCGACGACGTCGTCCGGAACCGTGACCTCGAGCTCCATGATCGGCTCGAGGAGTACGGGATCCGCGTTCAGGTAGGCGTCCTTGAATGCCATCGAGCCGGCGATCTTGAACGCCATCTCCGACGAGTCGACCGTGTGATACGAGCCGTCCACGAGCTCCACGCGCACGCCGTCGATCGGCGCGCCTGCGAGTTCGCCATGGAGGAGCGCTTCCCGGATTCCCTTGTCGACGGCCGGCCTGAAGCCCTGCGGGATCACTCCGCCGACGATCTTGTCCACGAACTCGTACCCACCGTCGCCGATCGGCGAGATGACGATCTGGCAGTCGCCGAACTGCCCGCGCCCGCCGGTCTGCTTCTTGTAACGCGCGTGCGAGCGCGCCTCGCGGCGGATCGTCTCACGGTAGGGAACCCGCGGCGGATGGAGCTCGATGTCCACGCCGAATCGCCGCTTCGCCCGCTCGAGCGCGACTTCGACGTGCATCTGGCTCATGCCGGAGAGGATCTCCTCCCCGGTCTGCTGGTCTCGCCTGAACCGGAGAGTCTGGTCCTCCTCGGCGAGCCGGCGGATCGCGGAGGCGACCTTCTCCTCGTCGCCCTTCGCCTTCGGCGTGATGGCGAAGCTCATGACCGGCTCCGGGAACCCGAAGTCCGGCATCTCGATCTCGATTTCCTTGTCGGTGAGCATGTCGCCGGTCTCGGCTTCCTTCAGCTTTGCGACCGCGCCGATGTCGCCCTCACCGAACTCCTGCGCGGGATGGTGCTCCTTCCCCTGGAGCTGAAGCAGCGAGCCGAGGCGCTCCTTGCCCTTTCCGCGAAGATTCACGAGCGTCGTGTCGGGGGTGATCGTGCCCTTCAGCACCCGGAAGACGTTGATGCGGCCGGCGAACGGGTCGGCCACCGTCTTGAAGACGAACGCGGCCGTCCCCGCACCGTCGACGTCGATCGGCGAGCCCTTCTTTGCGGGTGAGGCGACGCCTTCGACGAGCAGATCCAGCACCGCGTGCGTTCCGAGATTCTTCGTGGCCACGCCGCACGCCACCGGGAAGACCTCACCGTTCGTTACGGCCGTCTTGAGCGCTGCGGCGACTTCCTCCGTGCCGAGCTCCTCGCCCTCGAGGTAACGCTCCATCAGCCCCTCGTCGGTTTCTACGACAGCGTCGAGGAGCTTTTCGCGGTACTCGGCGGCGAGCCCGGCGAGCTCGTCCGGGATCGGGCCTGCTTCACCCTCCTTCGCGCCTTCAGGGCTTGCGTAGGTGCACATGTGCAAGACGTCCACGGTTCCGGAGACCTCGTGCTCCACGCCGATCGGCAGATGCACCGCGACGCAGCGTGTGCCGAGCTGTGTCCGAAGCTGCTCCAGCGTCCGGAAGAAGTCGGCACGCTCGCGGTCGAGCATGTTCACGAAGACGATGCGCGCGAGCCCGAGCTCGTCCGCGAGCTTCCAGGCACGCGAGGTGCCGACCTCCACACCCATGA
>JACCVK010000220.1 GCA_013698195.1 Actinomycetota bacterium
GGGCTGGGAGGGGAAGGTCGACCTCGCGCTCGGATTTTCGCTCGTCTGGTCAGGCGCCGGGATCAAGACGTTCACGGCGACCGCGAACCGCCCCATTGTCGAGGGCGAGCCGACGCTCTTCGAGATCTGGGTCTGCGCGGACGGCTACTGGTGCGACCACACGAAGAACCTCGTCGTGGGCGACCTCACGACGCAATACCAGGAGCTCGAGACGCGTCTGCTGGCCGTATACGACGACGCCATCGACTTCGTCCGGCCCGGGGCGAGCTTGGCCGAGCTCGATCGGCGCGTCCGCGACGGGATCTCCGCGATGAGGTTTTCGGGCCAGCCGTCGCATCCGATCTGTCACGGCGTCGGAGCTCGCGCCCACGAGCCACCGTACGCACACCAAGCAGGCGGCGGCGAAGTCGCACCCGGCATGATCCTTGCAATTGAGCCAGGTTGCTACATAGACGGCGGGGGCGGTCTACGCCTCGAGGACAACTTCCTGGTGACCGAGAACGGCGCGGAAAAGCTCTCCCCGTTCCCCGACGGAATCGTTCGCACGTAGCAGAACGCAACGGCGTGGATCGATCCGGATGCGATAGTCATCCTCGATGACCATCGACCGCTCGAAGGTGTGGACGGGCGACGTGAACGCGCGCGCGCTGGAGCCGCAGCCGAAGGTGGCGGTCGGCCTGTACGACACGACGCTCAGGGACGGGGAGCAGACGGTCGGCGTCGTTCTCTCCCCCGAGGACAAGCTTGCGATCGCGACCGCGCTCTCCGAGGCAGGCGTCGACCGTATCGAGGCGGGATTCCCGCGCGTATCCGAGGACGATTGGCGTTCGATCGAGCTCATCCTGGACGCTGGACTCGACGCAGAGATCTGGGGCTTCTCCCGCGCGGTGCCCGCCGACGTGGAAGCGCTCGTCGAGCTCGGTCTGCGCGCGTCGGTGATCGAGAGCCCCATCTCGGATGCGAAGCTTGCGGCACTCGGCGTCTCGCGCCAGACCATGATCGACCGGATTCGTTCCGCGGTCGCGCTCGCGTCGGAGAGCGGAATCCGCGTCGCCTTCTTCGGTGTGGACTCGAGCCGCGCGGATCTCACATTCGCAAAGCAGGCGTATGCGAGCGCGGTAGACGCGGGCGCGGCCGAGGTGGTCGTCGTCGACACGCTCGGCATCGCGACGCCGGAAGCCGCCGCGTATCTCGTGGGCGAGATTGCGGACCGAGTCGAGGTGCCGGTGCACTGGCATGGACACAACGACTTCGGGCTCGCGACGGCCGCTGCCGTCGCCGCCGTGCAGGCGGGAGCGACCTGGGTGCAGGGCACGGTCAACGGCATGGGGGAGAGGGCCGGCAACGCCGATCTCCTCGAGGTCGCTCTCGCCCTGGAGGCGCTCTATGGCATACCGACCAGGCTCCGCTTCGAGCGCGTCCGCGACCTCGCCCGGCTCGTGGAGAGCCTCTCGGGAATCCCACTCGCGCCCTGGAAGCCGATCACGGGCGAGAACCTCTTCACCCGCGAGTCGGGGGCGGTCGCGGCGCAGTTCCACGACCCGCCGGCGATCGAGCCCTATTCGTCGGAGCTCGTGGGAGCGCAGCGCGGAATCGTGCTCGGGAAGAAAAGCGGGATCGACTCGATTCGCATCAAGCTCGAGGAGCTCGAGCTCGACTTCGCCGAGGATCGTCGGCCTGAGCTCCTGGACGCCGTGAAGCGGCTCGGTGTCAAGAAGCGTGGCCTCGTCTCCGACAGCGAGTTCAAGCGGCTCGTGAACCGGAAGCGAGGATCGGCTCGTACGAGTTGACTGACATGGCCGAGCGCGGGATGATCGCTCGGGTGTGATCGATCGGGTCTGCATCGTCGGCGCGGGGGTCATCGGGAGCCTCTTCGCCGGGCACCTGGCGACGGTCTGCGCTGTCGACGTCTTGACGCGTCGTCGAGATCACGCCGACGCGCTCAAGCGCGACGGCCTGCGTTTGACCGGGAAGACCCGGCGGCACGTGCAGGTCGGCGCCGCGGATAGCCCGTTCGACTTGCAGCCGCCCGATCTCGTGATCGTCGCAACGAAGGCGACGGGATTGCGTCCGGCACTGGCCACGATCGGCTCTGAGCTCGGGCCCGGAGTCACGATTATGCCCGTGCTCAACGGTCTCGGCGCCGAGGAGATCGTCCGGGAGCACGGTGATTGGCCGATCGTTTCCGCTGTGACGTTCATGAGCGGAACCAAGCACTCGGACACCGAGGTCGAATACATCCTCGACACCGAGACATGGCTCGGGCCGTACGAGAACACGCCGTTCGAGCGCGTGCGGGAGATTGCCGATCTCATCGATGCCTCGGGGCTCAAGGCGGAGGCACTGCCTGACCTGCGGCCGGCTCAATGGTCGAAGCTCATCTTCAACGCGGCGGTAAACCCCGTCGCGGCGCTCACGCGCTTGCCGCATGACCCTCACTTCGCCGCGGAGCAGAGCCCGACCGACCTTGGGCAGCTCGTGCACGGGCTCGTGGACGAGGGGAAGGCGGTCGCGCGGGCGGCGGGCATCGAGCTCCACGACGACCCTTGGGAGATGAACGTCCTCGCCACGCAGCGCGGCTCGGCGCACTACCCCTCGATGCTCGAGGACGTCGAGGCGCAGAATGGGACGGAGATCGACCTCATCACGGGCTCGCTCGTGCGCGAGGCGGGGCGCCGAAACGTCCCCGTGCCGTTGCACGAGGCGATGTACGCGCTCGTGAAGGGCAAGGAGGATTCGTGGTGAGCCGTTGCCGCGGTGAGCCTGGACAGGACACCGAATCGAGGAGGGCACGTAGATGAAGGGATCGAGAAGAGCGTTGCTGGTGCTCACAGCGGTCGTAGCAGTGGCCGCCGCAGCCGTCGGCGGGGGCGGCGCATCGCCCGAGCAGGCGAAGACGATCGTCATTGGCTGGGCTTACGACGGCAAGGGCAGCATGGCGCCGTTCGACGGGCCGGCCCTGGCGACCGCGACGAGCCACGTCAAGAAGTTCAACAAGGGAGCGGGCTTCAACCTGCGGATCGTCACGTGCGACACCCAGGGCAACGAGCCCGCCGCGGCCAAAGCCTGCGCAGCACGGCTGCTAGGCAACGG
>JACCVK010000313.1 GCA_013698195.1 Actinomycetota bacterium
GCGCTGGCACCTTCGACTCCGACTCCCCCGCCGAAGCTGGCCGAGCCTGCCACCCGTCCGACCGCGGAACCGGAGGCGCCCGATGCCGCCGGCTCGCGGGCAGCCGCGCGCTACTTCGAGGCCATGCTCGAGCCGGCGCCGCGCCTGCATCGCGTGCCGCCGCCCAAGGGTGCGGCATACATCGCCGCGATCCGTGTCGTCGGCGTCGGCGGCGCGGGCTTGAACGCGCTCCATCGCATGATGGACGCGGGGATCTCGCAGGTGGACTTCCTCGCTGTGAACACCGACATGCAGGCGCTCGCGGTCTCGGACGCGCCGACGAAGATCCATATCGGCGAGAGCGTCACCCAGGGCCTCGGGTCCGGGGCCGACCCCGAGGTGGGTCGCCGCGCCGCCGAGGAGGCGGCGGACGAGCTGCGCGCGACGCTCCGCGGCTCGGACATGGTGTTCGTCACCGCCGGCGAGGGCGGCGGGACGGGAACGGGCGCGGCCCCGGTCGTCGCCCGGGTCGCGAGAGAGCTCGGAGCGCTCACCGTCGGCATCGTGACAACGCCTTTCCGTTTCGAGGGGACGCGCCGGCAGGTCGCCGCAGAGCGCGGCGTCGAGGAGCTGCGCGCCGCCTGCGACACGGTGATCGTCATTCCCAACGATCGTCTGCTCGAGGTGCTCGACCGGTCGACCTCGATGGTCGACGCATTCAAGATCGCGGACGACGTCCTGCGCCAGGGGGTGCAGGGGATCTGCGATCTCATCACGACGCCCGGCCTCATCAATCTGGACTTCGCAGACGTCCGCACGGTGATGCAGGACGCCGGCTCCGCGCTCATGGGCATCGGCTACGCCACGGGCCCGACGCGAGCGCGCGATGCCGCGGAACGTGCGCTCGGCTCGCCTCTGATCGACACCGAGATCGTGGGCGCGCGTGGAATCCTGCTCTCGATCGCCGGCGGCGACGACCTGTCGCTCGTCGAGGTCAACGAGGCTGCCGAGGTCGTGCGCCAGACGGCAACGGACGACACGAACATCATCTTCGGGGCGACCGTCGACTCCCGGCTCACTGGTCAGGTCTGGGTGACCGTGGTCGCAACGGGTCTCGGTGGATCGCACCGCCGAGCGTCGAACCCGTCGTTCGAGCGCGCGAGATCTCGCGAGGCACGAAACGGCGACACCGAGCTGCCGAGCTTCCTCCGTACCGACTAACAGCGCCGGCGACGAGTTCCACGAGCCGGTTCGCCCGCATTTCTGGCGGCGAGTATGCGCGGCTGAACCCGAGTACCCTCTCCCGATGGTTGGGCCGAACGCTCCAGCGGGTGCCACCGGCCGCGGTGCGATCGCCGCGGGTCATCCGCTCTCGGCGCAAGCGGGAGCAGACGTTCTCGCCACCGGTGGGAATGCCGTCGACGCGTGCCTGGCGGCCGCGTTCGTGGCTGCGGTCGCCGAAGGACCGCTCACCGGGCCGGCCGGAGGAGGGTTCATGCTCGTCGCCCGCCCCAACGAGGAGCCGGTCGTCCTCGACTGCTTCTTCGCCCAGCCGACGCAGCCGTTCGGCGTGCTCGAGGAGGTCATCGTCGACTTCGAGGGAGCAGGCACGCAGACCTTCCGGGTCGGCGAGGGATCGGTCGCGGTGCCTGGGCTCGTCGCGGGGCTCGAGGAGGCGCATCGACGCTACTGCACCATCGACTGGGAGACACTCGTCGAGCCGGCGCTCGCGCTGGCCCGGACGGGACGGGTTCCCGTCGATCCGCCGCGCGCATTCCTGCACGGGATCCTCCGGGAGATCCTCCTGCGCGACGATGCCGGCGCTCGCGTGTACGGAGACCCGGTGCACGTCGCGACCGAGGAGCTCGTCGCCACGCTCGAGCGTGTTCGCGACGTCGGGACGGAGGCCGTCGCGGAGCTCGTGCCCGAGCTCGCCGCTGACGTCCGCGCCTACGTCGTCGAGGCTCGGACTCCGCTCGTCGCTCCGCTTCTGGGCATGTCGGTGCTCACGCCACCGCCACCGTCGCGCGGCGGCTCGATCGTCCTCGAGATCCTCGACTCGCTCGCCGGCCTCGGCGAGTGGTCGTTGGCTGACGAAGCACGTGCGGTCGCGACGGCCTACGAGCGCTCGTGGCAGGGCGCACTCACCGGCACGACCCACATCTCGGTCCTCGATTCGGACGGAACCGCCGTCGGGCTCTCGTCAACCCTAGGCTCGGGCTCCGGGATCTTTCGCGGTGGCACGCAGCTCAACAACATGCTCGGGGAGGTGGACGTGATCGGCGGCGGCGAGCGCAAGCCCGGTGACCGGCTGCCGAGCATGATGGCGCCCACCGTCGTTCTCGAGTCGGGGCGCCCGCGACTCGTACTGGGGAGCGCGGGGTCGGTGCGCCTCGCCGGTGCCATCGCGCAGGTTGCCTGGCGCGTGGTGAACGGAGTGCCCGTCGCCGATGCGATCGACGCACCGAGGCTCCATGCAGAGGGGACGACGCTACACCTCGAGGGGGGCTGGTCCGAGGATGCGGTCGCGGGACTCCCGAGCTCGTGGAACGTCGTGCGCTGGGAGGCGTTGAATCTGTACTTCGGAGGCGTGCAGGCCGTCGTGCGTGGCCCTGACGGGGCGAGCGACGCCGCCGGAGACCCGCGTCGGGGCGGCGTCGGGGTGGTCGTTCCGTGATCACGGTGCGGCGGTCCGGGGCGAGCGACGCCCCCGCGCTCGTTGCGCTCGCCGAACAGGTCGCTCGCGAGGGCGGCGGCTGGATCCTCACCACCGACTCGTGGCGCTCCGTCGGCGAGGAGCGCCGCTACCTCCGCGCTGCCCGACGGCATCCGGACGCCTGCGTGCTCGTCGCGGAGGTGGACGGGCAGGTCGTTGCGCGACTCTCGCTCGCCCGCGACCCGCATCCTGCGAGCAGGCACGTCGCCGACCTCGGCGTGATGGTCGCTGAGCACCACCGGCACCAGGGCATCGGCACGCGGCTCCTCGAGGAGGCGGTGGAGTGGGCGCGCTCAGCCGGGATCTCGAAGCTCGAGCTCCACGTGTTTCCGTGGAATGAGCCGGCGCTGCGGCTCTACGAGTCCTTCGGCTTCGAGCGCGAGGGATATCGGAAGGAGCACTACGCCCGCGACGGCGGATACATCGACGCGATCTTGATGGCGTACCGGGTCACATAGAGGCTTGATGTGGGTTGTGGGCCACGTCCAGCTGGGGGCCTGCGCACGGCGCAGCGCGGCCGAAACGCTCCTCACCAATACCTTCCAGTATTGCCGAGCTGCGATCCGTCCACGCTGCTTGGCCCATGCCCTCCCTGAAACGCACCCACAACCCACATCAAGCCTCTAGGTGATTGGCCGGGGTGGGGACTTCCCGCTCGCTCAATCGCGGCGAGGTCGCTCGCTCTGGACGAGCGCCCGCGAGCATGCGATAGGCGAGCGGCCCTCGCCCGCCGGAGCCGAAACGTCAGCGTAGGTACTCGATGAGGTGCCGCATCCTCGTCCGCAGCCGTCTTCGGGCGGCGTTACGCCTCGCCTCGGATCGGGACGACCTGACCCAGCTGCGGCGTAGACGCCGACGGTGCGTATCCGGCATCCGAGGTCTCGAGTTCGAGTTGCTGGAGTCGCCACTGGAGCCGCGAAGCCAGCCGCTCGAACTGTGTGAGAACGGCGTCCCGGTTCTCCCGGGCGGACAGCTCGAGCTCCTGCATTCGGAGCTCCAGCCCGCGGAGCTCGACGCGGAACCGTCCGTCACCGGGTGCGGGAGCATGCTGCGGCGCGGAGGCCGCGGTCCGCTCGAGGAGGCCGAGCCGCACGCTCAAGTCGTCGAGCCGAGGAACGATGTCTCCTGAGCCTGAGAGCGCAGCCAGCTCCTTCTCGCTCGAAGCGAGGCGCATCCTGAGCCCGTTGACGAGCACGCGGATGTCGCGCAGCTCGCCGGGATCGCTCGCTGCTTCGCCGGACGACGATCCTGCTCCGAGCTCGAGCAGCTCAAGCCTGCGCACGAGCTCTCCGAAACGCTCGTCCGTGTCCGAATCAGGGCCGTGCGGCGACGCGGCAGCCGCACCGGCGATCTCTTGAAGCCGTGCTTCGAGCGATCCGAGCTCACTTGCCCACGTCGACTCGACACGCGAGATCTCGGCCGCGACGGCGATTCCCTCGCGCTCCATCTCCTCGAGCTTGGCCGCGAGCGCAGAGAGGAGCTCCTCAGTGAGCTCGTCTGGCACCGTTCGCTCGCCGGTGGTCGCGTTCGCGACCGAGGCGGCAACCGACTCGAGCTCACGCCTGAGGGCGTCTCGCTCATCTGCCCAAGCAGACGCGATCTGCGAAACCTCGTGATCGACAGCGTGCTGGCCGTGCTCCATCGCCTCGATTCGCGAGGCAAGCGACTGGAGACGCGGCTCGACGGTTCCGTCCGGGCGCGCCTTGTCAACGGCGGCGGCGAGTAGGTCGAGCTGCTCGCGTACCCACCCGCGCTCCTCAATCCAGACGCCGCCGAAGCGCTCGAGCTCCGAAGCAGCGTCGGCAGACACGCGCTCGACCTGGGCCAATCGGTGCGTGCCCGCGTCGAGCAGACGCTCGAGCTCCAGCGTCGCCGTGGCGGCTGCTTCCGCGCGGAGCGACGTCTCCGCCTCAAGCCGAGAGAGACCGGCGGCGAGCCCGTCGACCTGAGCAGAAACCTCAGCGATCCGATTCTCCAGCGCAGCCTCGAGCTCACGGTCGACCGAACCCTGTGCCGGAAGCGTCGAGTCGATCTCGTGCAGCTCGGCGACCATCGCCTCGACGCGGGCGCTCGCTTCCTCGAATCGGCGCTGCACGTCGACGAGCTCGGCCTCGTTGGCCTCGACCTCAGCCGTCGTCGCCGCAACGGTCGTCGACACGGCGTCGAGCCCGGCGGTGAGCTGCTTGACGCGACTGCCGAGATCCAGCAGATGGTTCTCGAACGCTCGCGACGTCTGGAGGTCGTGTGGCCGATCGGCACTGCTCGCGACCTGGTGCGAGAGCTCAACAACGGTCGTCCGAAGCTCGGCGACGAGGGACTCGGCACGGGTGTCGCCTTCCTCGAGGCGCGCGCGGAGAGAGATCAGCTCGCCTTCCTTCCCGGCGAGCGCTGCGGCTGTCGTGGAGACCGTCTTCGAAAGCGTGTCGAGGCGCTGGGCGACGACGTCCACCTCGGAAGCGATCGAGTCGATCCTGCGCTCAGCTGGTGCGGCGTTCCGATCGGAGGAGAGAGACGCAACGGCCTTGCGTAGCTCCGCGACGTCCGCATTCGGGCCGCTCCGGCGCAGGTCGTGCACGAGCGCCTCGATCCGAGCAGTGCCGGCTTCGAGCTCGCGCCTGAGCTGGGCGATCTCACCGTCCTTGCCGGCAAGCGCTGCGGCAGTCGTATTCACCGTTCCGGAAAGCGTCGCGAAGCGATCAGCGAGGACGTCGACGCGGTTCGTGATCCGCGCCTCGAGCTTCGGGTCGTGCTTCGACCATGCTTCGAGCGCTTTGGCGAGCTCCTTCAGCGCTTTCGCGTCAGCGGTGACCGCGGTCGCACGGAGCTGGGCCTCGAGGTCCGACACCCAGGCTGCGAGCGAGTCGACCCTCGCGTCGAGCGCGTCACTTTCAGGCCCGGCACGCTGGAGCCCAGCGCCTTGGAGTTCTGCGCTCATCCTCTACCTCGGAGTGCTCGATGCCGCGCAAAGCGGGGTCGCCAGTGGGCGACGAACCCCGGAGAGGCCACGTCGGCAGCGGTCATCCTCACGACGCGTATCGGTGCGCGCGAGCAACGGCTCGCTCACCCGTCTCAGTGACTGTTCGACTTACGCGGCGTCGTCGTGCCCGAGCGCATCTGCGAGACGGCGCCAGTCGTGCTCGAGATCGGATCGGCCGCTGATGCGTTGCAGCTCCCAGTACGCGCGCACGAGCACGCCCGGGTCCGTGGGCTCGCCCTCGGCTCGGCCGTCTTCGAGAACGCGCAGGAACCAGGCGCCGCGGTCGAGACCGAGCTCCTCGGCCAGCACGAGCGCGCGGTCACGCAGAACGTCGATCTCCATCTCGACCGGGGCCATGGCGTGCGTATCGGCACGGCGGCCCGGGCCATGTAGCAGGCACCCTCGGACGGGGTAGCCGGAGTCGTGGCGCGACGGCCTCGGCGTCGGAGAGGGTCGTCGGATGAGGGCAGTACGATGGCCCTCCCGTGGCTTCCCCCGCTCCGAGCGCGCCCCCGTTCGTCCACCTGCATGTTCACTCGGAGTACTCGATCCTCGACGGCGCGTGCCGGATTCCCGCGCTCGTCGAGAAGGCGGCGCAGCTCGAGATGCCCGCGGTGGGGCTAACCGACCACGGCTCGCTCGCGGGCGTCGTTCAGCTCTTCCGGGAGGCACGGGAGTGCGGGGTGAAGCCCGTTGTCGGATGCGAGGTCTACGTCGCCGACGACAGGTGGGCGCAGACGAAGGGCTACGCGCATCTCACGCTTCTCGCCGAGTCGAACGAGGGGTACGCGAACCTGATCAAGCTCAGCTCGCTCGGATACCTCGAGGGCTACTACTACAAGCCGCGCGTCGACTGGGAGCTGCTCGAGCGGCACGCACAGGGCATCGTGGCGCTCTCCGGCTGCCTTTCTGGCCGCGTCTCGAAAGCGCTCTCGGAAGGTCGCGGGAAGGATGCGCGCACCGACCTCGACCGCCTCGTGCAGATCTATGGGCGCGACTCCACGTACGTCGAGATCCAGAACGGCGGCGTCGAGGATCAGCTTCGTGTGAATCCCGACCTCGTCGCGCTGGCCGGCGAGACCGGGCTCCCCCTCGTCGCAACCGGCGACGTCCACTACCTGAATGCGGACGACGCTTTCCCCCACGAAGCCCTCCTCTGCATCCAGTCCGGCGACACGCTCAAGAACCCGCACCACTGGCGCTTCGACACGAACGAGTTCTTCTTCAAGTCGCAGGCCGAGATGGCACTCGACTTCCCGGGCTTGGAGGACGCCATGGCGCGCACGCTCGAGATCGCCGAGCGCTGCTCGGTCGAGCTCGAGCTCGGCCGCATCCTGCTCCCGACCTTCCCGGTGCCGGACGGGCGCGAGGCCTTCGACTTCCTGGTCGAGCTTTGCGAGAAGGGGCTGGAGAAGCGATACGGGAAGGCGACGCCGGAGCTGACCGAGCGCCTCCGCTTCGAGCTGAAGACCGTGCAGGAGATGGGGTTTGCGGACTACTTCCTGATCGTCTGGGACTTCATCCACTTCGCGAAGACGAACGGCGTGAGCGTCGGCCCCGGCCGAGGCTCGTCGGCGGGGTCGCTCGCCGCCTACTGCCTCGAGATCACGGACGTGGATCCCATGCGCTACGGGCTCCTCTTCGAGCGGTTCCTGAACCCGGCTCGCAAGGACCTGCCGGACATGGACATCGACTTCTCGGTTGCCGGACGCGATCGGGTGATCAACTACGTCGCCGAGAAGTACGGCCGCGACCGCGTCGCCCAGATCATCACGTTCTCGACGATGGCGGCCCGGGCCGCGCTTCGCGACGCGGGGCGAGTGCTCGACATCCCATACGGCGTCGTCGACCGCTTCGCAAAGATGGTCCCGGAGGGCCCGGGACAGACGCTCGAGGAGGCGCTCAAGCCGGGAGCCGAGCTGCGCCAAGCCGTGGACTCCGACCCGATCGCGAAGGAGATCGTCGAGCTCGCGCGCCCGCTCGAGGGCCTCACGCGGGCGGATTCGATCCACGCCGCAGGCGTCGTCATCGGCGCGCAGCCGCTGATCGAGGTCGTTCCGCTGCAGCAGAAGGGGTCCGACCAGGAGGTCGTGACTCAGGTGGGCATGCACGACGTCGTCGATCTGGGCCTCCTGAAGATGGACTTCCTCGGCCTGCGGAACCTGGACGTCATCGACGAGGCGGTCGCGCTCATCGGGGCGCTCGACGTTGCGTCGCTTCCACTCGACGACGCGGCGACGTACGCGATGCTCGCGCGCGGGGAGTCGGTCGGAGTCTTCCAGTTCGAGTCGTCAGGGATGCGCGAGGCACTCCGGCAGGTGAAGCCGACCGAGTTCGAGGATCTCATCGCACTCGTCGCGCTCTACCGCCCCGGGCCGATGGGCTACATCCCAGGCTACGCGGCGCGGAAGCACGGCAAGGAGGCCGTCTCGTTCGCCGACCCCCGTCTCGGGGAGATCACGGGCTCGACTTACGCGATCTGCATCTACCAAGAGCAGTACATGGAGATCGCCAAGCGGCTTGCCGGGTTCACGCCTGCCGAGGCGGAGACGCTGCGGAAGGCGATCGGCAAGAAGATCCACGCGCTCATGGCATCCCTGAAGGACAAGTTCCTGACCGGGTGCGCGGAGAACGGCGTGGCTGAGGCGGTCGGCCAGCAGCTCTGGAAGGACATGGAGTCGTCCCAGGACTACTCCTTCAACAAGGCCCACGCGGCGTGCTATGCGCTCATCGCCTACCGCACAGCGTGGCTCAAGGCGCACCACCCGCGCGAGTACATGGCCGCGCTCATCTCCTCGGTCATGAACACGAAGGACCGCGTGCCCTTCTACGTCAACGCCTGCAACGAGATGGGCATCGACGTGCTCCCGCCGGACGTGAACTCGTCGCAGACGGACTTCGCGGTCGTCGAGGGGAAGATCCGGTTCGGCCTGAACGCGGTCAAGAACGTGGGGGAGGCTGCGGCCGAGGCAATCGTGCGCGCTCGCGAGGAAGGCGGACCGTTCGAGTCGATCTGGGAGTTCACCGAGCGCGCCGACCCGCAGTGCGTGAACAAGCGCGCACTCGAGTCGCTCGTCAAGTGCGGTGCTCTCGACTCGACCGGCGCCAGCCGGCTCGGGATGCTGGCCGTGCTCGACAGCGCGCTCGGGCTCGGTCAGCGGCACGCCGCCGATCGCCTCGCGGGCCAGGCGTCGATCTTCGACAGCCAGTTCGGCGAGCCCGAAGTGACGAGCGAAAGGCATCACCCTGCGATTCCGGCGGGGGAGTTCGACGAGCGGGAGCTCCTGCGGCTGGAGAAGGAGACGCTAGGGCTCTACGTCTCCGAGCATCCGCTGGAGCGGGTGCAAGGTCAGCTCCGGCGGAAGACGGACTGCATGCTCGCGGACGTGGAGCGCCGGCGCGACGGCGAGATCGTCACCGTGGGCGGCATCGTCTCCGGGCTCAAGCACGTGACGACGAAGCGCGGCGAGCCGATGGTCTTCGTCGCCCTCGACGACCCGACCGGCGCGGCAGAGGTGGTCGTCTTCAACTCCACCTACGCGGCCGCTCGTGAGCACCTGGAGCCCGATCGGATCCTCGTCGTCAAGGGACGCGTCGACCACAAACAGGCGGGGGAGACGAAGCTCGTCGCTCTCGAGGTCACACCGTTCGAGGCAGTGACCGAGCGGCGCGAGGTGCGGCTCCGCATCGACGCGCGCCTGGCGCCGGCGGGCCTGATCTCCGAGCTCGCTGCGCTCGTCCGCGAGAACCCCGGCGAGGCGCTCGTGTACCTGGCGCTCGAGACCTCGATCGGCGAGCGTACGCTCGCCCTCGGTCCGGATTACCGGGTCAAGCCCGACGCGGACTTCTATGCCGAGGTCAAGGCGCTCCTCGGCGAAGCCGCACTCGTCTGAGTCGCGCTCGTCTGAGGCCGGCTAGCTGCGGGTGTCGCGGGCGAGCCGATCGCCGACACTCGCAAGTACCTTGAGCGCGATCGAGGGCATCGTCTCGACGAGTCTGCGGAACGAGCGGTCGGTGATGACGAGCGCCCGCACGTCCGACGTTGCCGTCACCGTCGCCGTGCGCGGCACCTTCGTGAGGAGCGCGATCTCTCCGAACCAGTCGCCTTCCCGCAGGTCGGCAAGCTTCTTGTCCTTGGCCGAGACCCGGACGCTGCCGTCCACGAGCACGAAGAACTCGCGGCCGGGACGGCCCTCGCGCACGAGGACGTAGCCCTCCCGGAGATCGACCTCGTCCGTCGATGCCGCAAGCTGTTGGAGCTCCGACTTCGAGCAGCCTGAGAAGAGCGGCACGCCTTTCAAGAGATCGATCTTGGCGTTCGAACCGAGTCGCACCGGGCGATCCTAATACGGCTCCGCCCGCAGCGGGACGTTTGGCGCGGAGAGTCGCATCGTGTCATGCCGCCCACAACGGCGGCAGATGCCGCCTAGCAGCGCCGTTCAGAGGGTGAGATCGAAAGGAGTCGAGGTGGGGAGTCTCGGAGCGCGAGGGGCCGCCTTCGCGGCGATCGCAGGAATCGTGGCGCTCATGACGTTTGCGTTTGCTTCGCCGGCACCGGGATCGGCGACCGCCGTGGCGGAGCTGAGTGTGCTTCCGGGCCTCGAAGCGACGACTTACGGCCAGACGGCCGCGTACTCCGCCCTCCCCGGCCGAGACCGACTCGCGTAGCACACCGTCGAGCACGGAGAGCTCGCGCTCGCGTCCGATGATCGGAGCGTCGAGGCGTCGCGGGCGCTCGGCGCCTCCGCGAACCGAGACGAGGCGGTAGGCGGGAACTGGTTCCGCCTTTCCCTTGAGCTCGAGCGCGTCGACGGGCTCGATATCGACGTAGTCGCGGACGAGCCGGTAGGTGAGGGCGCCGAGGAGCACCTCGCTCCTCTCCGGCGGCCTGCTCTAGGCG